>RFVJ01000007.1 GCA_009928125.1 Betaproteobacteria bacterium | reverse complement strand
TTGTCGTCCATGTTCAAGTTTTCCAGACCCCAACGAATCTGCTCACCGTTCATGACTTTGCCTTTGCCAAAACGATCTTGCGCAGCACGAACACCTTCAACAGCCAAGGCTGCGCTCACCATACCGCGGTTGTACAAAGTGGTGCCGACTTCGTCAGCAGGTCCTGTACCTTGCTTCTTGGCATGCACATGCTTTTGGATGTCTTCAATGACTTTGCCGCCAGGGCCTGTCGCCACCAAGCCTGTGTAGCCTTTGGCAGCTTCGCCCACGTCTTTGACATCTGGCTCAGCGGCTGACCACCACACGCCAAACATTTTTTCACGGGGGTAACCTGTGGCCACAGCTTCTTTCAAAGCAGCTGAGTTCATCACGCCCCAACCCCACAACAAGACGTAGTCGGGGCGGGATTGGCGAACTTGCAACCAAGTGGCTTTTTGCTCGACGCCAGGTGCTGTCACGGGCAACAATTGCAGGTCGTAACCTTGCATCTTGGCGCGCTCTTGCAACAAAGGAATAGGCTCTTTGCCGTAAGGGCTGTCGTGATAGACCAAAGCGATCTTCTTGCCCTTCAAGTTACCATTTTCTTTCTTGGTAATGAATTGCATGATGATGTCAGCGCCAGACCAGTAGGTGCCTTGCAAGGGGAAGTTCCACTTGAACACACCACCGTCGCTAGACTCTGAACGGCCATAGCCGCCAGTGATCAAGGGGTTTTTGTCAGCGGGTGCTTTTTCTGTCAAAGCGAAAGTAATGCCTGTAGACAAAGGCTGGAAAATACCGCCTTGTGCTTTGCCCTTCAGACGCTCATAGCATTCCACGCCGCGGTCTGTGGCATAGGCGGTGTCGCACTCTTCGAAGGTGATCTTCACACCGTTGATACCGCCATCACGGGCGTTGATCAACTTGAGGTAATCGGCGTAGCCGTTGGCCCATGGCACACCGTTGGGTGCATAAGCACCCGTACGGTATGGCAACACAGGGAAGAATTGCTCTTTGGCTTGTGCATAGGCCGCTGTGCTGACCAATGCGCTGGAAGCAGCCGCAGCCACCACCGATGCAGCAAGAACGAGTTGACGAAGCTTCATGGTTTGTCTCCTGTTGAAAAATTTAAAAAAGAAGCAGTGAAAAAACTGAGTAACGAAACGATCAAACGACATCAGTGAGGGCATTTTTTGCTTGCCCACACTCCACAATTTGGCCAAACCGTGAGGTTCCACAATCAAGAACCACACAATCAAAGCGCCAAAAATAATTTGTTCTGCGTGCGTCAAGGCTGCCGTGCTGACCTCAACGCCCACCCATGAGCCGATCACAGGTAGAACGATGTTGATGGCAATCGGCAGAATCACAATGAATGCAGCGCCAAAAAAGCTGCCCATGATGGAGCCCATACCACCCAAAATCACCATGAACAGCAATTGAAATGAGCGGTCCACTGAGAAGGCTGCTGGCTCCCAAGATCCCAAGTAGATGAAGGCCCACAAAGCGCCCGCAACGCCCACAATGAAAGAGCTCACCGCAAACGCACTGAGCTTGGCGTACATGGGCCGAATGCCAATGACCGCAGCGGCCACGTCCATGTCACGAATGGCCATCCACTCACGGCCAATGGCACCACGCACCAAGTTCTTGGCCAGCACACCAAACACCACCAAGACGCTCAAGCAAAAAATGTATTTTTGCAAAGGGGTCACCACATCAAATCCAAATGCCGTGAGGTTGGCCACGGATGCGGTGCCAGAAGCTGAGTCGTTGGTGAACCACTTGATGCGCAAGAAGGCCCAATCGCAGAAGAACTGCGCGGCCAAGGTGGCCACAGACAAATACAAGCCTTTCACCCGCAAGCTAGGGATGCCGAAAAAGATGCCAACCAAGGTGGCAAAGAAACCACCGACCAACAAGGCGGCAATGAGTGGAATGCCTTCTAAGCGAACCCAGCAGTTGAAGGCGGCATACGCACCCACAGCCATGAATGCGCCCGAACCCAAAGAGATCTGGCCGCAATAACCCACCAAGATGTTCACCCCCAAAGCGGCCAGCGACAAAATCAGGAAAGGAATCAAAATGGCGCGCATCATGTACTCGTCGGCCAACAGTGGCACGGCGAAAAATGCAAACGCAACGATGAGCAACACACCCCAGCGGTCTTGTGCGATGGGGAAAATTTGCTGGTCAGCTTTGTAGCTGGTTTTGAATTGACCGTTTTCTCTGTAAAACATAAATTCTTTCTGCGATCGTGAATGTTCAGTGCCAACGCTTGTGTTTAAACGCGATCGATGATCTTTTCACCAAACAAACCTTGTGGACGGACCAGCAAGAAACCCAAGGCCAGCACATAGGCAAACCAAATTTCAATGCCACCCCCCACATAAGGGCCCAAGAAAACTTCAGACAACTTCTCGCCCACACCGATGATGAGGCCGCCAATGATGGCGCCTGGCACAGACGTCAAACCACCCAAAATCACAACCGGCAAGGCGCGCAAGGCAACGGTTGACAGGGAGAACTGGACACCCAATTTGGAGCCCCAAATCATGCCGGCCACCAAGGCCACAATGCCAGCGACGCACCACACAATGACCCAAATGCGGTTCAAAGGAATGCCAATCGATTGCGCAGCTTGGTGATCGTCAGCCACAGCGCGCAAGGCACGGCCCGTGGTGGTTTTTTGGAAGAACAAACTGAGGCCTGCCACCAACACTGCTGCAATGGCGGCTGCCACCAAATCTTCTTGGTTGATGAGAATGCCCCCATCGAAGGCTTTCTCGAAAGCCATCAAAGGCTCTTTGGGCATGCCAATGTCGATCTTGTAAATGTCGCTGCCAAAAATTGACTGGCCCACACCGTCCAAGAAATAGGTAATGCCCAAGGTGGCCATGAGCAAGGTGGTGCCTTCTTGGTTCACCAAATGGCGCAGCACCAAGTACTCAATGACCCAAGCCACGATGAACATCACCGCAGCGGCCAACACAAAAGCCATCAGGTTCGCTGCCACCGGGCTGGTGATGCCTGCATGCGCAGGAATCCACTCGGCAAAACGCGCCATGGCCAACGCAGCAAACAGCACCATCGCGCCTTGCGCAAAGTTGAACACGCCCGATGCTTTGTAAATGAGCACGAAGCCCAAGGCGACCAAGGAATACAACATGCCGGCCATCAGGCCGCCAATCAAGGTTTCAAGAAAAAATCCCATTTTGCTGTCCTTGTGCTTAATGTGAAGTGCCCAAATAGGCGCTGATCACTTCTTCGTTGTTGCGAACTTCTTCGGGGGTTCCGTCGCCAATTTTCTTGCCGTAGTCGAGCACCACCACACGGTCAGAGATGTCCATCACGACGCCCATGTCGTGCTCGATCAACACAATGGTGCAACCAAACTCGTCGTTCACATCCAAGATGAAGCGACACATGTCTTGTTTTTCTTCAACGTTCATACCGGCCATGGGTTCGTCGAGCAACAAGACTTGCGGCTCCATGGCCAAGGCGCGACCCAAGTCAACCCGCTTTTGCAATCCGTAGGGCAACTGGCCCACAGGTGTTTTGCGATAGGCTTGAATTTCCAAAAAGTCGATGATCTCTTCAACGCGTTCGCGGTGTTTGATCTCTTCGTTTTCGGCGGGGCCAATGCGCAGGGCTTGCATCAAAAGGTTGCTTTTCATGCGCAAGTTTCGGCCGGTCATGATGTTGTCAATCACACTCATGCCTTTGAAGAGGGCCAAGTTTTGGAAAGTGCGGGCCACGCCCATCTCGGCCACTTGGCGGCTGTTCATATGGTCAAAGGTTTGACCTCGGAAGGTGATGCTGCCCTCTTGCGGCGTGTACACACCGTTGATGCAGTTGAGCATGGAGCTTTTGCCAGCACCGTTGGGGCCAATGATGGCGCGAATCTCGTGTTCTTGGACGTTGAAAGAAATGTCGGTGAGCGCCTTCACGCCGCCAAATCGGAGGCTGATGTTTTGAACGTCAAGGATGACGTCGCCAATGTGTTTTGTCATGCTGCTGCCTTCACGGGGGCAAATGTTTTGGCGTCAGAAATTTGGAGGGTGGCGCTGACACTGCCAGTGCGACCGTCTTCAAACTTCACAACCGTTTCAATGAACTGGGTGGTCAAGCCGCCATACAAGGCATCGACCAAAGGCTGGTATTTTTCAGCGATGAAGCCACGGCGGACTTTGTTGGTTCGGGTGAGTTCACCATCATCGGCATCGAGTTCTTTGTGCAAGACCAAATAGCGACTGACCTGGCTGCCCGCCAGCAATTCGTCTTCGGCCAAGTCGGCATTGACTTGCTCGACACACTCTTTGATCAGTTCATACACTTCTGGCTTTTGCGCCAAGTCGGTGTAACCAGCGTAAGGCAAGTTGCGGCGCTCAGCCCAGTTGCCCACGGCATCAAAGTCGATGTTGATCATGACGCACACTTTTTCGCGTTGGTCGCCATAGGCCACCACTTCTTTGATGTGCGGGAAAAACTTGAGTTTGTTCTCGACGTACTTGGGCGCAAACATGGCACCGTCGTTGCTGCCGCCTTTGATGCGGCCCACGTCTTTCACACGGTCGATGATTTTGAGGTGACCGTGGCTGTCCAAGAAGCCCGCATCGCTGGTGTGGTACCAACCATCGGCGGTCAACACTTCGGCCGTGGCTTCTGGGTTTTTGTAATAGCCTTTGAGCAAGCCTGGCGACTTCACCAAGCACCGCGGTTTCGGTGGAGCCGTACAACTGCTTCAAGTTCACGCCAATGGAGCGGTAGAAGGTGAACAAATCGGGGCCGATGGCTTCACCGGCGGTGTAGGCCACACGCACACGGCTGAAACCGAGGTTGTTGCGCAAGGGACCATAAACCAACAAATTGCCCAAGCCATACATGAGGCTGTTGAACAAACCAATCGACTCACCGTCCATGCGCTTGGGGCCCACTTTTTTGGCCAAGCGCATGAAGTATTTGTACATGTTGCGCTTCAAACTGCTGGCGTCTTCCATGC
This sequence comes from Betaproteobacteria bacterium, assembly GCA_009928125.1. Taxonomy (GTDB): domain Bacteria; phylum Pseudomonadota; class Gammaproteobacteria; order Burkholderiales; family Burkholderiaceae_C; genus Limnohabitans_A. The sequence goes on along the minus strand of RFVJ01000007.1, from coordinate 24,068 downwards.
GAATGCTGACACTGGTGAGGTGACCGTGGCTGCCGATTCGGGGCAATTGACCACATAGCCAGCCACCAACCACTGCGCGTAGCTGAAAATGTTTTGACCAATCCAAGCGGGGGGCAAGTAAGCCAACACATCTTCGTTGGAAGTGAGGTGGTCAAATTCTGCACCGGCTTGCGCACGGTCAATCAAGGTGCTGTGTGTGTGCACCACACCTTTGGGGTTGCCGGTGGTGCCGGATGTGAAGAACATGGCGGCCACGTCGTCTTGCTTGCCCATGTCCACTTGTTCTTTGAAAAAGTTGGGATGCTGCTTGGCAAACACCGCGCCTGCGGCCAACAACTCATCCACAGAACCCAGCCCAGGTTCGTCGTACTTGCGCAAGCCTCTGGGATCGTCGTAATAAATGTGCGCGAGTGCCGTGTAGGTTTCCCGCACCACCACACACAAACGCACTTCAGCGTTGGTCATGGGGAACACGCACTCGGCGGCCACCGCGTCTTGGTACAAGGGCACGGGAATGGCACCCAATGATTGGGCCGCCAACATGGTGGCGTACAAACGGGGACGGTTGGAGCCCACCACAATCATGTGCTCACCGCGCTTCAAGCCGGCTTGGTGCAGGCCACAGGCCATGTGCGTCACCATGGTGGCCATGTCTTGCCAACTGATGGTTTGCCAAATGCCATATTCTTTTTCACGCATGGCCGGCGCCGTGGGGCGCTGGGTGGCATGCGCCAGAAGCAATTGAGGAAAGGTCGTCTGCATACGGGTCCTATGTGGGTCACCGCCGCGTCACAAAAGAAGCGACTTGTTGATTTCTTGGACTGGATGCTAGACTTTCATTTGACGCCAAGTTGTCGTTTCGACGACAATCTAAGGCATTGCTCACTAGGATTTTCCCTAGGATTTTCAACGTCTGACAGCAAGTTGACATGACATCTATGAGCAGCGACAACGAGGATGGCCAAACCATGACCTTCACCGGTGTGCCGCCAGGGGGTTGGTTTGGCGAGGGGACCGCCTTGAAGCGCGAGGTCTACCGTTACAACATCCAAGCCTTGCGCGCCAGTGTGGTGGCGGGTTTGCCACTTGAAACTTTCCATTGGCTGATCGACAACTCGCTGGGTTTTAACCGCTTTGTGATGAACCAACTGAACGAGCGCTTGGGCCAGTTCATTGCCGCGCGAGAATTTGACCGTTTGAACAATCCCGATTTGCGTGTGGCGCGTAACTTGGCGGCCTTGTTCAATCCTGTGCTGTTTTCTGGTGTGGGCGATTTGTTGCGCATCACGCAACAAGAACTGGCCTATCTGGTGGGTTTGTCCAGACAACGTGTGAACGAGGCCTTGATCCATTTGCAAGAGGAGGGACTGATCCGTGTGGAATATGGCGGCTTGCGAATTTTGGACTTACAAGGCTTGAGGACCCGCATGATTGACCGCAGAAACAGGGACAATCAGGTCACAGAAAAGAACCTATGAACCAGCCCCCTGCAAAATCCACGTTCACACGTGCGCCACGTCCTGCCAATGCGGTGTCGACCGCGCACCCCAGCGCGACAGGCGCGACCACCGTGCGCCTGAACAAGCGCATGGCCGCGTTGGGCATGTGTTCTCGCCGCGAAGCCGATGCATGGATTGAGCAAGGCTGGGTCTTGGTCAATGGCAAAGTGGCAGCAATGGGCATGCAAGTGGGTTCTGCCGATCGCATCACGATCGATCGCGCCGCGCAAGCCCATCAAGAACAGCAGGTGACGGTGCTGCTGCACAAACCCATGGGCTACGTCAGTGGTCAAGCGGAGGACGGCCACGAGCCCGCCATGGTGCTGTTTCAAGCGCGCAACCAATGGTCGGGTGACACCACGAACATCCGGTTCAGTCCTGCACAGTTCAAAGGCTTGGCGCCTGCAGGTCGCTTGGACATTGACTCTGTGGGCTTGCTGGTCATGACGCAAGATGGTCGCGTGGCACGTCAATTGATTGGCGAAGACTCGGACATGGAGAAAGAGTATTTGGTGCGCGTCACCTGTGCCGGTCCGCAAGGCGATATCACGGTGAACGTGCAGGCCCACTTCCCTGCCACACAAATGCAAAAACTGCGACACGGCTTGAGCTTGGATGGCAAGCCCCTGAAACCCGCGCAAGTGGAATGGCAAAACCCTGAGCAACTTCGCTTTGTCTTGAAAGAAGGCAAGAAGCGCCAAATTCGACGCATGTGCGAACAAGTGGGCCTGAAAGTGGTGGGCCTCAAACGCATTCGCATGGGCCGTGTGCATTTGGGCGCCTTGCCGGTGGGGCAATGGCGCTACCTGGGCCCCAAAGAATCATTTTGAACAGAGAACACACCATGAACACTTCCTTGACACGTCACCTCCAAAGCAAGCTCTTGGTACTCCTGCTCAGCAGTGCACTGACTGGCGCCGTGCAAGCTGCCACCGTCAATGCCATTTGCAGCACCGATCAAAGCTGGTGCGAGATGGCCGCGCAAGCTTTCACCAAAGCCACTGGCGTCACGGTGTTGCAAACCCGCAAAGCCACGGGAGAAGCCTTGGCCCAAATTCGCGCAGAGGCCGCCAACCCCAAAACTGACATTTGGTGGGGTGGGACGGGCGATCCATTTTTACAAGCTGCCGAAATGGGTTTGCTGACCCCTTATCGGCCGGCTTACATCAATGATTTGTATGGCTGGAGTGTGCGCCAATACGCCATGTCGGAAAACAAAGTGGGCGGCTTCTACACCAGCGCCATCGGCTTTGGATGGAACACCGAGTTGTTGAAAAAGAAAAACTTGCCTGCGCCCAAATGCTGGTCGGATTTGCTCAAACCCATTTACAAAGGCGAAATCGAAACCTCTCATCCCGCTTCGAGCGGTACGGCTTACACCATCTTGGCAGGTTTGGTGCAACTGATGGGCGAGGACGCCGCGTTCGATTACATGAAAAAGCTCAACGCCAACGTCACGCAATACACCCGCAGTGGCACCGCCCAAGCGCCCAATGTGGCCAAAGGTGAGGTGGCCGTGGGTGTCAGCTTTATCTTTGGTTTTGACCTCTGGAAACACAACAAATACCCCGTGCAGTCGGGCGCACCGTGCGAAGGCACGAGCTACGAAATTGGGGGCATTGCCTTGATCAAAGGCGCGCGCAACGCCGAAGCTGCCAAGCAATATTACGACTGGCTGATGAGCCCTGAAGGTCAAAAAATTGGCGGCTTGTCGGGCAGCTTGCAGTTCCCAGCCAACAAAACCTTCAAGCCTGACCCCCGCATCCCCAGCCTGGACGATGTGCGTCTGATCAAGTACGACTTTGAAAAATACGGCAAAGCTGCTGAGCGCAAACGCCTGCTAGACCGCTGGAACAAGGAAGTGGGCGCCCAAGCCCGCTAACGCGCCAGCCCCTTGAAATTCCGAAACCCATCCCCAATTCAGGGGGTGGTGGGTTGCCTCAACCCTGCGCTTGCCTTTTTTCTGTGAAACGGCAAGCACTCTTTGTTAACTGCTTTGTATCGATTTGAAGATGACCAAAAAGACCCATGCCTTTCAGGCCGAAGTAGCGCAGCTGCTCCATTTGGTAACGCATTCGCTGTATTCCAACCCCGAAATTTTTGTGCGCGAGTTGGTGTCCAACGCGTCCGACGCTTGCGACAAACTGCGCTTTGAAGCACTCAACAACGATGCTTTGTATGAAAACCAACCGAACTTGGAAGTTCGTTTGTCTTTCGACGCCGAAGCAAAAACCATCACCATTGCCGACAACGGCATTGGCATGACGGCGCAAGAAGCCATCGACAACTTGGGCACCATTGCCAAAAGTGGCACCAAAGACTTCATGAGCAAACTGTCTGGCGATCAAAAGGCTGATGCGCAACTGATTGGCCAGTTTGGTGTGGGCTTTTACTCTGGCTTCATTGTGGCCGACAAGATCACGGTAGAGACCCGCCGCGCAGGCGCCCCCGCGTCCGAAGGTGTGCGCTGGATCAGTGGCGGCACAGGCGACTTTGAAGTCGAGAACATCGAGCGCGCAAATCGCGGCACCAGCATCATCTTGCACTTGCGCGATGACGCCGTTCAGTACGCCAACACTTGGAAACTGAAAGAAATCGTTGGCAAATATTCAGACCACATCAGCTTGCCCATCTTGATGGAAAAAGAAGAATGGAAAGATGGTGAGTTGATTGGCAAAGACGAGAGTGAAGGCCGCAAGCCTGGCGGCATGGTCAAGACTGGCGAATGGGAAGCCATCAACAAAGCCACCGCTTTGTGGACACGCCCCAAAAAAGAAGTCAGCGATGAACAGTACAAAGAGTTCTACAAGCAAATCAGCAAAGACTTTGCCGAGCCCCTCACCTGGACACACAACCGCGTGGAAGGCAGCACAGAGTACACACAGCTTTTGTACATTCCTTCGCAAGCACCCCACGATCTGTGGAACCGTGACAAAAAAGCCGGCATCAAGCTGTACGTCAAGCGTGTCTTCATCATGGACGATGCGGAGGCACTGATGCCCAGCTACTTGCGCTTTGTGAAGGGTGTGGTGGACTCTGCCGACTTGCCATTGAACGTCAGCCGCGAACTGCTGCAAGAAAGCCGCGACGTCAAAGCCATTCGCGAAGGTTGCACCAAGCGTGTGTTGTCGATGTTGGAAGACTTGGCGAAACACAACGAAGCGCCTCAGGCATCGCAGGATGGCGTGACCGACGTGGTGAGCGAAGAAGACAAAGCCAAGCAAGGCCAATACACCCGCTTCTACAAAGAATTTGGCGCGGTACTCAAAGAAGGCTTGGGCGAAGACTTTGGCAACCGCGAGCGCTTGGCCAAGTTGTTGCGCTTTGCGTCCACGTCATCCGATGAGGTCAGCGTGTCATTCGCCGATTACAAAGCGCGCATGAAAGAAGGCCAAGAAGCCATCTACTACATCACCGCGGAAACACTGGCCGCTGCCAAGCACAGCCCTCAATTGGAAGTGTTCAAGAAGAAGGGCATTGAAGTCTTGCTCATGACCGACCGCGTCGACGAGTGGGCCTTGAACTTCATGCACGAGTTTGATGGCACCCCCTTGCAAAGCGTGGCCAAAGGTGCGGTTGATTTGGGCAAGTTGCAAGACGAAGAAGAAAAGAAAGCGGCCGAAGAAGCGGCCGAAACTTTCAAGCCTTTGTTGGCCAAACTGAAAGAAGCTTTGAAAGACAAGGCAGAAGACGTGCGTGTCACCAGCCGCTTGGTGGATTCGCCTGCTTGTTTGGTGGTGACCGACAACGGCATGAGCATGCAACTGGCGCGCATGTTGAAGCAAGCAGGCCAACAAGCCCCTGAATCCAAGCCTGTGCTGGAAGTGAATCCTGAACATGCGCTGGTGAAGAAGCTCGATGGCTCTGTGCACTTTCATGATCTGGCCAACATATTGTTCGACCAAGCTTTGCTGGCCGAAGGTGGCATGCCTGAAGACCCTGCGGCTTATGTGCGCCGCGTGAATGCGCTGTTGGTTTAATTCAAACCTTCAGCCCTTCGCCATTGAAAGCCGCCCTCGGGCGGCTTTTTCGTGAGGGCTTAAACCATCAACAGCGGCTCTTGCATTTGCTCGATTTGCTCTTCTAACATTTGGACTTGGCCACGCCAGTAATCGGGCGTCCCAAACCAAGGAAAGTTGATTGGAAAAATGGGGTCGTCCCAGCGGCGGGCCAACCAAGCACTGTAGTGCACCAAGCGCAGGGTGCGCAGCGGCTCAATCAAGGCCAGTTCGCGCCGATCAAAATCACGCACTTGCTCATACCCGTCTAGCAACATGCTCAGCTGACCTGAGCGCTGCTTGCGATCGCCCGACAACAACATCCACAAATCTTGCACAGCAGGGCCCATGCGCGCATCGTCTAAGTCCACAAAGTGCGGGCCGCCGCCTGGCAAATCTGCAGGTGTCCACAAAATATTGCCCGGGTGGCAATCGCCATGCAAACGCAGCATTTGAAATTGCGGCCAGTCGCTGCCATGTGCAGAGCCCAAACCCGCTGTGTGCATCACGTCCATGGCTTGTTGCCATGCGTCTTGCCATGCGCGTTCGACTTCCATCGGTATCGCTTTGTGCTTGCACAGCCAATCTTTGGGCTCTTGCATGAAGGTGTCGATGCTGAGAGTGGGTCGATGGTGAAAGGGCTGGGCAGCGCCCACGGTATGAATGCGCGCAAGAAATCGGCCAATCCATTCCAAGACTTCGCCATCGTCTAACTCAGGCGATCGACCGCCGCGTCGCTCACTGACGGAAAAAGAGAATCCTTGAAACGTCTGGCCCTGCAAAGCCAGCTTTGTGGAACTTTCTGCAAATGCTTTGTGATGCAAGGTGTGTCCTTGCAAACTCAGTGGTGGCACCACGGGCACTTCTGCGTCGACCAACGCCGCCGCAAAGTCATGCTCTTCTTGAATCTGCGCATCCGTCCAACGGCCTGGCCTGTAAAACTTGGCGACCACGCTGTGGGGCACAGGCGCGCCATCGGTTTGCGTGGGGGTGAACTCCGTCTCCAATTGAATTTGATAGACGCGGTTTTCGTAGGAACTGAGCGCCGTCAGGCGACCATCGCCTGTCAAGCCAATGTCGGCCAAGGCATCGAGAACAGCATCTGGCGTCAGCGACGCATAGGGATGCAAAGCGTCCCATTCGGATGGCCCTTGGAGGACTTCATGGGTCATTCAAGGTTCCTAAAAATTCAAATGGGACATCTTGTTTGACCAAGATGACGGTGCAGGGCGCGTTCATGGCCACCTTGATGGGCACAGTGGCCACAAAGCGCTGCATTTGCAGGCCATGCGTGGCCGCGCCCATGATGATCATGCTGACCTCATTGCTTTCAGCATATGTCACCAGGGCATGCGCCACATCGCTGGCTTCCAGCACGTGAAACGACACTTGGTGATCCTGCAAATCCAAGCCTTGCGACCATTGCTGCATGCGCGTCAAATGCATGCGGTGCACACTGCTTTCGCTTTTACTTGCGTCGGTGCTGCTGGTGTCATTGGGTGAAATGACCGTCACGCATGCCAAACGCGCACCGGGTCGAATGCCCAAAGATCGATCAACCGCTTCGCGCAGCGAATACCACGTGGCATCGCTCACATCGGCGTGCGGCAAAGCCACCATCAAGATGGGAACTTCTTTGATTTGTTGGGAAGGCAAGGGGCTGGGCTGGTAATGCATGCCCGCCGCTTTGAGCCATCGCTTGAAATGTTCTTTGAAGCCGGTGCCTTTGATTTGTTGACCGCGCTCAGTGATTCGAATTTGATCGGGGTTGCCCAAATCCATGGCGAGGTGCGCCGCCGAGGGGTAGCGCTTGGCCGCCTCAGGATGCAGGCACTTCAAAATCACTTCTTGCAACCATGCCGGTACCTTGGGGTTTCGCTTGCGGGGTGGGACAGGGTCCATCCACAATCGCTGACGCATGTCTGGCGCAATCCAAGCGGGTGAGCCCACCGCTTTGCGCATTTCTTCTGCCAGCAAATCTGGGTAATGTGCATGGCAGGACAGGCCAAAATCCAACAACACCACTTTGCCATTGGGACGGATCAGCACATTGGCCGGCTTGAGGTCTAAGTGACAGACATTTTGTTTGTGCAAACTGTGCGCTGCATGCGCCAACTCGGCGCCGACACGGGCAATTGCGATGTCATGCAAACCTGCTTGAAATGTTTCTTTGTGAAAATTCTCACACCAGGTTTCAAGTGTGGAACCTTGCACATATTCCATGACCAAATAGGGCGTGCGAGACAAATCGCCTGCAGCAACAAAGCGCGGCACATGGACGCCCGACAAAGCGGGCAAGATTTGGTGCTCGACTTCAAAGCTCACAATGTTTTCGGCACCATCGCCGGCCGTCATGCGCGGAATCTTCATGGCCATCGGGAACTCTGAGTCTCGCCGTGTGCCGTCTTCGCTCAAAGCATACTGAACAGTGTAGATGTGCGCCATGCCACCGGCATGCAAACACGCTTGAATTTCAAAGCCATCGATCACATGGCCAGGGTTGAGAAGTTTCATCGCCCCAGCGCCAAACGTTCAGCAAAAAATTCGGGCAACCCTGCCTCGCGAATGGCGGCAGCAGCAGCCAGGTGGTCATACGGCACTCGGTGAAAACACATGCGCCCTGATGTTTCATCGTAGAGGGCGTACATGGCTTCGGGCTTGTGATCTCGTGGCTGCCCGACCGAACCCACCGTCGCCACCCAGCGACGTTGCGACGACATGGGCACAGGTACACCCGCGGTCGGTTCGAATTTCATCATGCTGCGCCCCGTGCCACGGTAATACACCGTTTGATGATGCACATGGCCCACCACCACATGCTTTGCGTCGAAGTGCTGCAAGGCATGGTCTGCGCACAAGTCGGCAGCACGTTCACAGTCGACGTAGTGCCAACGCTCTGGCGCATGGGCACTGGCATGGACCAACAAGAGTGGCCCTGACAAGACGGTCAAAGGCAGGGCCTTTAAAAAGCCACGTTGCGAAGCGTCCAATTGTTCAAAAGTCCATTGGGCCGTGCTGCTGCCCAAGCTGTCATCGTTAACGGGCGGTTTCACCGCCATGGCGTCGTGGTTGCCTTGCAGCACCCATGCACCTTCGTCGGCCAACTGCATGGCCATGTCGACCACCTCCTGCGGATTGCCACCATAGCCCACCAAGTCACCCAGCAAAGCCCATTGCTCAACGCCCTGCGCTCTGGCATGTGCCATGCAAGCATTCAGCGCTTGCAAGTTGGCATGAATGTCGGAGAGCAGTGCAATTTTCACAACGTCATTTTCCAGTGAAGCGTGCGTCGCGTTTTTCGATGAAAGACTGCACGCCCTCTTTGGCGTCTTCGCTGTTGGACAGTGTTTTTTGAACCGAGATGAATTCGTGCATGGCCACCAAGGGGCCTTGCTCCACTGCTTTCAATGCACTTTGACGCGTGGCCACCACCGCCAAAGGCGCTTGCGCGGCGATGGCTGTTGCAATCTTCAAGGCTTCGTTCAACTGTTCACCGACAGGCACCACGCGTTGCACGAAATTCAAACGCAAAGCTTCTGCGCTGCCAAACTCATCGCCCGTGAGCAAATGCAGCAAGGCGTTGCCCATGCCTGCACGCTCGGCCATGCGCAAGGTGGCACCGCCCGTGGCCATGATGCCCCGCTTCACTTCTAGCTGCGAGAAACGGCAATTGTCGGCGGCGACCACGATGTCGGCGGCCAACATCAACTCAATGCCCAAGGTGTAGGTAATGCCTTGCACGGCCACCACCATGGGCTTGGTGCGTCGGCGATAACCCTCCATGCCCAAGTTGAGCGGATCGACCAACCCCAAGGGCACAGCTTTTTCACCGCGTTGCATGAGCGGTGCAATGGTGGGCAAATCCAAACCAGCGGTGAAGTGATCGCCCATGGCATGCAACACACCGACACGCAGGGAAGGATCGTCGTCTAGGCGTGTGTAGGCCTCGCCCAACTCACGGTACATCTTAGGCGTGAAGCCGTTGCGCTTGTTGGGTCGATTGATACCGATCAACAGCACGCTGTCACGCACTTCCAAGTCAATGCTGCCTTCAGGGTGAATGGTTGTCATCAATTTCCTTGCACTCAGAATCAATACAAGTGCACCCCGTGCACTTGCGCCGCATCAATATTGGTAAACACCGTGGCCCGTTTTGCGACCCAAACGACCGGCAGCCACCAGCTCTTTGAGCAAGGGGCAAGGACGGTATTTGCTGTCGCCAAATTCTTGGAGGTACACCTCCATCACCGCCAAGCACACGTCCAAGCCAATCATGTCGGCCAAGGCCAGCGGACCAATGGGCTGGTTGCAACCCAGCTTCATGCCAGCGTCGATGTCGTCGGGTGTGGCCAAGCCCTCCGACAACACAAACAACGCTTCGTTGATCATGGGCACCAAGATGCGATTGACCACAAAACCGGGCGCATTTTTCACCGTGATGGGGGTTTTGCCCAAGGTCGTGGCCAAGGCGTGCACGGCATCGTGCGTGGCATCGCTGGTTTGCAAACCGCGAATGATTTCCACCAGGGCCATCATGGGCACAGGGTTGAAAAAGTGCATGCCAATGAAACGATCAGCGCGACTTGTGACCGCAGCCAATTGCGTGATGGAAATCGATGAGGTGTTGGAAGCAATGATCACCTCGGGTGCCAACAGGCCATCGAGTTGCTTCAGAATTTTGACTTTGAGGTCTTGGTTTTCAGTGGCTGCTTCAATCACCAAGTCGGCTTGTTTCAAATCCTCGTACTGCGTGCTGCCCTGAATTTTGGCCAAGGCAGCCGCTTTGTCAGCCTCTGTGATTTTTTCTTTTTTAAGCAAACGGTCCAGACTGCCTGCCACTGTGGCGATGCCCTTGGCCACAGCCGCTTCAGAAATGTCCACCATCACCACGGGAATGCCTGCGACGGCGCATGCTTGTGCAATGCCGTTGCCCATGGTGCCTGCGCCAATGATGCCAACTTTTTGAATGATCATGATTTGAAAAATGAAAAGTTAAGAAAATGAAAAATAGCAAACGGGTCTCAAGCTCTGAAGCGTTTGCGCGTCAAGGCCAGCGCCACCCAAAACGCAAGTGCTGCCACACCGACCAGCAAGCACACATTGCCTAAGAAGTGTTGCGGCCATTGGTCAAGGAAAAGTGGTCGCACCATTTCAACGGCTGCGGTCAAAGGCAAATACGAAGTGATGGTTTGCAACCACTCGGGCAATTGCGTGCGCGGAAAATAAATGCCCGACAAAAACATCATGGGCGTGAGAAACAAGGTGAAATAGTAGGTGAAAAAGTCGTAGCCTTTTGCCAATGCATTGAAGATCAAAGCAATGCAACTGAAGGTCACCCCTACCAACCACAAAATGGGCCACGCCAACAACAATTTCCAGCTGTGCGAAATGCCCAGCACCAACATCACACCCAAAATGGCGGTCACGGTGAAGATGGCTTTGTAAGCGGCCCACAGCATTTCGGCCATCACCACATCGTCAAGGCGAACGGGTGCGTTCATGATGCCGTCCCACGTTTTTTGCATGTGCATGCGCGAAAAGGCTGAATACAAAGCTTCAAATGACGCGGCGTTCATGGCACTCATGCAAATGCTGCCGCTGGCCAAGAACAAGATGTAAGGCACTTGCTGTCCGCCAGTATTGACCTCGCCCACCAAAGCGCCCAAGCCATAGCCAAAAGCCACCAACCACATCAGCGGCTCGGCAATGTTGCCCACCAAACTGGGAATGGCCAACTTTCGCCACACCAGTAAATTGCGCAAGAACACAGGCCACCAGCGCATCGAGAGTTGCGGCGGCGCCCAAACAGACGGGATGACATGCTGCGCGTTCATCATGCGTTCTCCCTGATTTGTCGACCCGTGAGTTTCAAAAATAAATCCTCCAAATTGGCGGGACGGTGCAGGCTTCGAATGTGCGGCCAAGCATGCAAGGCCAACAGCAAAGGCTCGGCTTTTGCAGTGTAGAAAAAGACCGTTTCGCCACTGACTTCAACACGCGCTGCATGTTGCCTAAGGGGAGAATCTGCAGCCGCCAAGGACAAGGCGCCCTGGCCATACAACTCCACCACATCGGGCTCTAGGTGTTGCGCAATCAAATCGCGCGGCTTGCCTTCTGCAATTTTTTGGCCATGGTCAATCACCAACAAGCGATCGCACAAGCGCTCGGCTTCGTCCATGAAATGCGTGGTGAGCAAAATCGATTTGCCTTCCTGCATCAACATTTGCAAACGCTCCCACATCAAATGGCGCGCTTGTGGATCAAGGCCCGTGGTGGGTTCGTCCAACATCAGCATTTGCGGTTGGTTGATCAGGGCCCGCGCCAAACTCAGGCGGCGTTTCATGCCGCCAGACAACTCCCCCGGCTTGGCTTTGGCCTTGCTGCTCAAGGCACCAAACTCTAGAAGCGGTGCAATGCGCGCTTTGATCTCACGGTCTTTCATGCCGAAATAGCGACCATAAACCAAGAGGTTTTCTTCGGCGGTGAAGTCGGGGTCTAGGGTGTCCATTTGCGCCACCACACCCAAGCGCGATTTGATGGCCAGCACATCTTGGGGCATCGTCAAATTGTCGAAGTAGGTGATGCGACCTGCATCGGGGGTGGTCAGGCCTAAACACATGCGCAAGGTGGTGGTCTTGCCAGCGCCGTTCGGGCCAATCACGCCCAAGCATTCGCCGGGTGCAATGTGAAACGACAAATCGTTCACCACGGTGTTGTCGCCAAAGCGTTTGACGAGGTTTTTGACGTTTAATAATTCGGTCATCCCCGAATTGTGCCTCGCAGACCCTTTGCTCTGGCTGACCCCGTGCGCTGAAGCATCAGAATTTTGCAAAACTTGGTGCTGCAGGTGTCCATATGTATACTTATTAAACCGATTGACACGATTTTGAACACACATGAACCCCGCCAACCCCTCTGATGCTTTGGGCCGCTTGGAAGACTTGCCAGCCGACTACATCGCCGACATGACCGCCCTGTCCATCGCGCCGCTGTGGCCACAGTTGCGCGGGTTGTTGCCGCGCGGTAAACCGGCGCGAGCCACCCAGCCTTTTGTTTGGCACTATTCAGAGGTTCGCCCTCAACTCATGCGCGCCGGCGAATTGACGCCCATTGAAAAAGCCGAGCGCCGAGTCTTGGTGTTGTGCAATCCGGGGCATGGCATCGAAAAATTGGTGGCCACCCCCACCGACACACGCCCAGCGCCGTGCGCTTTGTGGTGGAGGGCGAAGGCGGCTTCACCACTGTGCAAGGCGAAAAATGCCCCATGCACAAAGGCGATTTGATTCTGACCCCCGCAGGTCTTTGGCACGAACATGGCCACGAAGGCAAGGGTCCCGTGGTCTGGCTGGATGCCCTGGACTTGCCCATGGTTTACAGCATGGAGGCTTCGTACGCCATTGAAGGCCCTTCACAAAATGCACGCGCCGATTTGGACGCCTCGCAAACCAAGTACCGCCGTGCAGGCTTGGTGCCCTTGGAGTCTCTCAGCTTGAAAGCACGCCCCGCCTACCCCCAAATACGTTACCCCTGGGTTGATGTGCGCGAGGCCTTGAATGCCCTCGAGAAAGGCACCCCCAAAGACGCTGCGGTGCAACTGGCCTATGTGAACCCCGAAACTGGGGCGCCTTGTTTGCCCACGCTGGGCTTCTCTGCGCAGTTGTTGCGAGATGGCTTGGATTTCAGCCCACGGCCTCGCTCGGCCAGCGCGGTCATGCACGTCATCGAGGGCCGCGGTGAATCGGAGATCGATGGCGTCACCTTGAAATGGTCAGAGGGCGATACCGTGGCGATTCCCACGCATGCACAGATCAAGCACCGCGCCAGCAACGGCAACGCGTACCTGTTCCATGTCGACGACGCCCCTACCCAGCGTGCTTTGGGCTTTTACCAAGAATTTTAAGTTGGGCACCTTGTCCTGTTTGCAGGCGGCAGGGGCTCGGCCTGCAAGCCTCCTACAATAAGCTCCCAGTGAAACGAGGGAGTCTCTGTGTCTGATCAATTGGCAGTTTTGCCGCAATACCTCATGCCCAAGCAGGCCATGACACAACTGGCGGGCCATTTGGCCAATGCCGAATGGGGCCGTTTCACCACTTGGGTGATCAAACGTTTTGTCAAGCGCTACCAAGTCAACATGGCGGAGGCCGTTCACGCCGATCCTGCGCACTACAAAAGCTTCAACGAATTTTTCACGCGCCCTTTGAAAGAGGGCGTGAGACCCGTGGCAGACAGCCAGTGGGTCTGCCCTGTGGACGGTGCCATCAGCCAATGCGGCTCCATCGACAAAGATCAAATTTTTCAAGCCAAAGGACATCACTACAGCACACGCGCCTTGGTGGGGGGCGATGAACAATTGGCTGCGCAATTTCAAAATGGCCATTTCGCCACCTTGTATTTAAGCCCGCGCGACTACCACCGCATTCACATGCCGATTGCCGGTCAGTTGCTGCGCATGATTCACGTCCCGGGCGATTTGTTTTCCGTCAACCCCACCACGGCGCGGGGTGTGCCCGGTTTGTTTGCGCGCAACGAGCGCGTGGTGTGCGAATTTGAAACGGAAAAGGGACCGATGGTCTTGGTCTTGGTCGGTGCCACCATTGTGGGCAGCATGGCCACCGTGTGGCACGGCCAAGTCAACCCGCCCCGTCCTGGCATGGTGCGCGAATGGCGCTATGAAACGCAAGCTGTGCAGCTGCAAAAAGGCGAAGAGATGGGCCGATTTTTATTGGGCTCCACGGTGGTGATGCTGTTTCCGCAAAACAGCATTCAATTTCCAGCCGACTGGCTCAGCACTCGCCCACTTCGCATGGGCGAAGCGATGAGCCGCAATTAAGCATCGCTCAAATCTCGATCTTAGAGCCCAACTCCACCACTGAGTTGTTGGGCAACTTCAAGAACTCGGCCGCCGCGCTGGCATTCAAGTGCATTTGCGCAAACAGCTTCTCACGCCATGTGGCCATGCCGCCACCGATGGTGGGAATCACGATGTCACGCGACAAGAAATAGCTGGTTGTCATGGGGTCCAAATCAGCGCCGTGAACCTTCAATTGCTCCAAAGCCTTGGGCAAATCGGGATCATTTTTAAAGCCATAGTTGACGATCACTTGCCAGCAATCGTGATGCAAGGATTCAATTTCCAAGCGCTTGTTCAAACCAATCCAAGGCACCTCATGACTTCGCACCGTGACAAACAAATTTTGTCGGTGCAACACTTTGTTGTGTTTGAGGTTGTGCAACAGCGCGTTGGGGACACTGCCAATTTCAGCCGTTAAAAACACAGCCGTGCCTTCCACGCGGGCAGGTGGCGCTACAAAAATAGCTTCCAAGAAATCAACCAAGCCAAATGAATCGGCTTTCATCGATTCATTCAACAAACGACGGAGGGTGGTGGTGATCAACATGTCGGTACAGACCGCGATGCCATAAGCAGCCGCCAAATTGCTGGAAGATTTGAACAAGGCAACCGCCAACACGATCAACACAAACAAGCCCCAATTCACAAAGGGAATGTAGATTTGGCCCAATTCCTTCACACTGGTGTGCAGCACTTGCAAACGTGGCAAGTAACCCAACTGAATCACTTGCTTGGTGACACTGAAGGCACCGGTGATCAATGCTTGCGAAGCAATGACGGTGGCCATGGTGGCCAAGCAAACCAAGGGGATCAGCGCCCATTCAGGGGCCATCATGTAAAAAGGATTCTTCACAGCTTCGGGGTTGGACAACAACAACGCACCTTGGCCAAAATAATTCAATGTCAAAGCGGGCATGACCGTGGTAAACCATGCCAATCGAATGGGCTGTTTACCGAAGTGACCCATGTCGGCATACAGCGCCTCGCCGCCAGTCACACACAAGACCACAGCGCCCAAAATGACGAAGGTGGTCCCTGGGTTGTTCCAGATGAAGCTCAAGGCGTAGTGCGGGCTGATGGCCCACAAAATTTCGGGGTGCGCTGCGATGTGGTACAGGCCCAAGACAGCAATGGCCGCAAACCAAACCAAGGTGATCGGGCCAAAAAATTGACCAATGCCCGTGGTCCCTCTTTTTTGCACCGCGAACAAGACAAACAAAATCAACAAGGTCAATGGAATGACGGCCTTGTTGAATGCGGGCGAGACAATCTCCAAACCTTCAACGGCAGAGAGCACCGAAATGGCGGGTGTGATCACGCCATCGCCATAAAACAAACACGTGCCAAAAATGCCAACCATCAAGAGGACTTTGCGCAATTGCGGTTTGTCTTTGACGGACTGCGATGCCAAAGCCAACATGGCCACCAAACCACCTTCGCCGTGGTTGTCGGCACGCAACACCAAGGTCACATACTTGACCGACACGATGGTGGTGAGGGTCCAGAAGAAAATAGACAGGATGCCGTAGATGTTCTCGGGTGTGAAAGCCACATGGCCAGAGCCAAAGACTTCCTTCAAGGCATACAAAACACTGGTACCGATGTCGCCGTAGACCACGCCGATGGCGCCAACGGTCAGGGCCATTAATGAAGATTTGTTTGAAGACACAAAAAATTAGCCCAGCAACCAGTCTGGGCTTTGGTTCAGAATGACCGCGATTTTGCGCCTGTTTTCAAAAGATTGCCATGGAGTTTGCGCTCTAAAAGACAGCGCTGTCCTCAGTTGTTGCAGTGCAACAACTGGGCTCAATTTCAGAATACTTTAGTCGTAAACTTCGGCTTCTGGGTCAGTGGCTTCCAGCTCGTAACTGGCCGCCAACATGGCCAACCGGCCAATCACGCCATACATGTAGAAGCGGTTGGGCACACTGGCGCCGGGCTTCATGCCGGGCTGGGGCAAATGCGGGGTGTCGGCAAAGGCCAGAGGCACAAAGCTGGCGCCGGGTGCATTCAAGTTTTCGTCGACACCACGTTCGGCATGCACGCGGTAGAAGCCGCCCACCACGTAGCGGTCCATCATGTAGACCACGGGCTCGGCCACGGCATCGTTCATGCGCTCGTTTGTGAGCACGCCTTCTTGGATGATGACATCACTGACCACTTGGCCATCTTTGATGACGTTCATCTTGTTGCGTGTTTTGCGGTTCAGCACATCCAAATCAGACACATCGCGCACGGTCATGATGCCCATGCCATAGGTGCCGTTGTCGGCCTTGACCACCACAAAAGGTTTTTCATTGATGCCGTACTCTTTGTACTTGCGCTTGATCTTGGTCAACAAGGCATCGACGTTGCTGCGCAGTGCCTCAATGCCCAAACCTTCTGCGAAGTTCACATCACCGCATTGGTTGAACATGGGATTGATGAGCCAAGGATCGATGCCCAGCAGCTTGCCAAAACGCTTAGAGACCTCTTCATAACTTTGGAAGTGCAAAGTTTTACGGCGCACACTCCAGCCTGCGTGCAAAGGCGGCAAGAGATGTTGCTCGTGCAGGTCTTCCAAAATGCCTGGCGCACCGGCCGACAAATCGTTGTTCAGCAAAATGGTGCAGGGGTCAAAGTCTTTCAAGCCCAGACGGTGCTTGGAGCGCAACACGGGCTCAAGTGTCACTTGATCGCCACCTGGCAAGTCAATGGTCGTCAACTCTTTGATCTCGGGATTGATTGAGCCAATGCGCACATTCAAACCGGCCATGTGAAAGATGCGCTGCAGCTGCGCCACATTGCTCAGGTAGAAGGTGTTGCGCGTGTGGTTCTCGGGAATGATCAGCAGGTTTTTGGCCTCGGGGCAGATCTTCTCAATGGCGGCCTGTGCCGCTTGCACGGCCAAAGGCAACATCTCTTGCGACAGGTTGTTCCATCCGCCTGGAAACAAGTTGGTGTCGACCGGCGCCAGTTTGAAGCCGGCGTTTCGAATGTCGACCGAGGTGTAAATGGGCGGCGTGTGCTCCATCCACTCCAAGCGGAACCAACGCTCGATGGCAGGCATGGAGTCGAGCACGCGCTGCTCGAGTTCGTTGATGGGCCCGTTGAGGGCAGTGACTAAATGCGGAACCATAGCAGCCTTTGTTAATTTCTCACTTCACCATCACCCAACACCACGTACTTGAGCGATGTGAGGCCTTCGATCCCCACAGGACCGCGGGCGTGAAACTTGTCGGTGGAGATGCCGATCTCGGCACCCAGCCCAAATTCAAATCCATCGGCAAACCGCGTGCTGGCATTGACCATGACACTGGCCGAGTCCACTTCGCGCAAGAAGCGTTGCGCATGCATGTGGTTGCTTGTGAGGATGGCATCGGTGTGATGGCTTGAATAGTGATTGATGTGGGCCACCACTTTGATGCTGATGATGGGTGCCAAATACTCTTCAAACCAATCTTGTTCAGTGGCATCGACCAATTGGGCCCCTGCGACTTGCGACAAGATGGATTTAGATTGCGGGCAGCAGCGCATTTCAACGCCCTTGTCGGCGTAGACCTTGCCAATGCGTGGCAAAAATTCTGCTGCCACACCTTGGGCCACCAACAAGCCTTCGCTGGCATTGCAGGGGCTGTACTTTTGCGTTTTGGCGTTGTCAGCCACTTTCACCGCCATGGCCACATCGCAGGGGTCATCGACATACGTGTGGCAATTGCCATCGAGGTGTTTGATGACGGGCACTTTGGCATCGCGGCTGATGCGCTCAATCAGGCCTTTGCCGCCGCGTGGAATGATGACGTCAACATACGCGGGCATGGTGATGAGTTGGCCCACCGCTTCACGGTCGGTGGTTTGCACCAACTGCACTGCGTCTGCCGGCAAACCTGATTCTTGCAGGGCTTGTTGCACCAACAAGGCCAACGCTTTGTTGGACTCAATGGCTTCAGAGCCGCCACGCAAGATGCAAGCATTGCCACTCTTGATCGACAAGCTGGCGGCTTCAATGGTGACGTTGGGGCGGCTTTCGAAAATCATGCCGAACACACCAATGGGCACTCGCATTTGACCCACCCGAATGCCGCTGGGTTGTTGCTTCATGCCCAAAATTTCACCAATCACATCGGGCATGGCGGCCAACTGTTCGCAGCCTTCTGCACACGTTTCAAGGACTTTGGGTGTGAGGCGCAAGCGATCGACCATGGGGGCCGACAAACCGGCAGCCGCTGCGCGCGACAGGTCTTTGGCGTTGTCAATTTGAAGGGCGTCGGTGTTCTCGCGCAGCAAAGCTGCCAAGCGTTTCAGGGCTTTGTTTTTGGAAGCCGTGGCGGCTTTGGCCATCAGGGCGGAGGCAACTTTGGCCTGTTGCCCGAGGGTCTGCATGGATGCGTTCCTCTTGTGCTCAAACGGGGAACTGACGCTCCCAATTCTCAACTTCTGGCAGCCCTAAACAGTCGTTGTACTCTTTGGAAGTGAGCTGACGCGGCTTGGCTGCCAGGGTATGGCCGTCGGCATGCAAGTGCTGCAAGGCCTCACGCATGGCAAAACCCACGGCATTGCGCAACAAGGCAGGGTAGATGGCCAAGGCCACGCCATGCGTGTGCAATTGGGCTGCAGGCAAACCGAGCAAGGGGCCACCGGCATCGATGTTGACCGTGCAAGGAATGCTCAGAGCGTCTGCAATTTGCCTCAGATCGTCCAGCAAACCAGCATGGGCTTTGAGCTCGACGAACACAGCATCGGCGCCCGCTTTTTGAAAGGCTTGCGCACGGGCAATGCCAGCGGCCAAGCCTTCAGCGCCTACGCTGTCGGTGCGGGCAATGACCATGAATTGATCGTCTTTGCGCGCCGCCACCGCCGCTTCAATTTTGGCCACGGCCTCTCGAAACGGCAACACACTTCGGTCGCCCGGCAATTGGGCGCAGCGTTTGGGCGAAATTTGGTCTTCCATGTGGATGGCTGCGACCCCTGCCGCTTCGAACTCTTCGATGGTGCGGCGCACGCCCACCACGTTGCCGTAACCGGTGTCGGCATCGCAAATCAGCGGCAAGTTGACGCACGCGGCCACGCGCCGGGCATGACCGGCCATCAAAGACAAGTCCACCAAACCCACATCGGGACGGCCCAACAAGCTGGCCGAGACCCCATTGCCGGTCATGTAGACCGCTTCAAATCCGAGTTGCTGCACCATGCGGGCGCCGTAGCCGTCGTACACACCAGGCGCCACCAGCGCGGGGCCGCCCTGTTGTGCTTGCTTGAGCTTGGCGCGCAACTGTTGACGCAGTTGCGTTGGCGTAAGTGCGCGCTGACTTTCGAAGGAAGCTAGATTCGCACTCATGCTTTGATTTTCCAATCGGGGTATTTTTTCAAAAAGGGAATGAGGCCCCCTTCAGCCAAGATGGCCAAAATGGCCTCAGGTACCGAGCCCAAAGGTCGCACCACATGGCGGTTGGTGACCTCAAGCCTTTGACCTGCCATGTCAATGCGCAGCGTGTCACCTTCTTCAATGCCCGCCACATCACACTCGATCACAGGCAGGCCATTGTTGATGGCATTGCGGAAAAATTGACGGCCAAACGAGGGCGCCACAATGGCCGACACACCCATGCGGCGCAAGATGTGCACGGCTTGTTCGCGTGACGAGTTGATGCCAAAGTGCGTGCCTGCCACGATCAGGTTACCGGCTACAAAGCGCGACGCAAATCCGGGTGACACGGCCTCAAAAGCTTGCGCAGCAATGAAGGCTTCGTCTTTGCCAGGCAGGTACTTGCCTGAGCAATTCAGATCGGTGTTGACGTCGTCACCCAAACGGTAAACACGACCTTGTAGGGTGTGATCAAGCATGTGAAGCCTCCCACTGGCCGCCCGCCACCGTGCGGGGGTCGGTGATGTAGCCGGTCAATGCCGACGCCGCCACGGTGGCCGCAGAGCCCAGCCAAATGTCGGCGTCGTGGTTGCCCAAGCGGCCTTGGAAATTGCGGTTGGCACTGGAGATGACCACTTCGCGGTCACCCGGAATCAGGTGATTGGTAATGCCGACGCAGGTGCCACAACCGGCGGCTTCGACCGATGCACCCGCTTCGGTCAATGCTTCAATCAGGCCTTCACGCGCGGCCGCCAAATAAATTTGGCGAGAAGCAGGTGTGATGATCATGCGCACACCTTTGGCCACACGCTTGCCTTTGAGCACTGCAGCGGCCTGACGGATGTCGTCCAAGCGGCCGTTGGTGCACGTGCCAATCAAAGCGAAATTGATTTTTTGGCCGACGACTTCATGTGCCGACACGATGTCGTCTACGGCGTGTTTGCGCGCCACTTGCGGCGCCAGCTGCGATGCCTCAATTTCAAAGTGATCCACGTAATGCGCATCGGCATCGGCGCTCAATGGTGCCGGCGGTTTGGCGCCATGGGCTTTCAGCCAAGCGAAGGTTTTTTCGTCGGCTTCGAGCAAGGCAGCTTTGGCCCCCAGTTCGGCGGCGTGGTTGCACAGCGTCATGCGATCGTCGATTTCCATGGCCTGCACCGCCGAACCCACGTATTCAATGGCGCGGTAATTCAAACCTTCTGCGCCAAATTTGCCCAGCATGTGCAAAGTGACATCTTTGGCCCACACACCGGGCTGCAAGCGGCCTTTGAGGGTGACGCGCACCGACTCAGGCACACGCAACCAGACTTTGCCTGTGGCCATCACGGCGCTGACATCGGTGCCCTCGATGCCCGTGCCAAAGGCGTTGAAAGCGCCATACGTCACAGAATGCGTGTCGGTCCCTACGATCAAATCGCCGCAAGTGAGGTGCCCGCCTTCGGGCATCACTTGGTGGCAAATGCCATCGCCGATGTCGTACAACACACTGCCATGTTCATCGGCAAACTTGCGCATGGCGGTGTGGCCTTGTGCGGCCTCCACCGTGGGTGGTGGCGAAAAGTGATCGAGCACCCAAGCTGTTTTGTTGGCAAAGGGCAAGGACTTGGCACCCATTTTTTCGACCATGCGAATGGCATTCGGCGCACGCGCATCGTGCACCATGGCGAAACTGACGTTGGCCACCACCAAGTCACCCGCGCGGGTGCTGGGCAAACCGGCATGTCGTGCCAAGAGTTTTTCTGCGAGGGTCAAACCCATGATGTGCTTTCTGAAAAATTAACTGCCTTTGATGTTCGCTTTGCGAACCACATTGCCCCATTTGTCGCTCTCGGCCTTGATGTAACGGGCCGCTTCAGCGGGCGAGGTGGGCGTGGGCTCTAAGCCCAGCTTGCGCAATTGCGCCACCACACCGGGATCTTTCAAAGTGGCCACCAAGGCTGCGTTCAAACGCTTGATGACTTCAGGCGATGTTTTGGCAGGCGCCGCAAAGGCATACCAATTGGTGGCCTCAAAGCCCGGAAAACCTGACTCGGCAATGGTCGGCACATTGGGCAAAGCTTCCAAGCGCTTGGCACCGGTGGTGACCAAGGGGCGCAATTTGCCCGTTTGAATGTGCTGCACCGCATCGGTAGGGCTCGAGAAGATAGAAGGCAGCACGCCGCCAAGCAAATCGTTCATGGCAGGTGCGCCGCCTCGGTAGGCCACATGTTGGTTGTTCAAGTTGGCCGCAATTTTGAGCAACTCACCGGCCAAATGGCCACCGCCACCAATGCCAGATGAACCGAAAGACATCTTGGAATTTTCTTGGCGTGCTTGTTTCAAATAGTCGTCAAAAGTTTTGACATCGCTGGCCGAGTTGACCACCAACACATTGCTGAACACCACACACAAGCTCAAGGCCGCCGTGTCGGCAACGGGGTCATAGTTCAGTTTGGTCAAGTGCTGGTTCACCGACAATGAACCCACCGTGCCCAACATGATGGTGTGGCCATCGGGCGTCGCCTTGGTTAACAAGTCGGTGGCAATGTTGCCGCCAGCGCCAGGCTTGTTGTCGATCACCACACTCTGTTTGAAGAGTTCAGACAGCTTGGGGGCCATGATGCGTGCGACGGTGTCTGAACTGCCGCCTGGCGCAAAGCCCACCAAAATTTTGATGCTTTGTGTTGGAAAGTTGCTGTCGGCTGCTGCCGTCTGCGCATGGGCTGTGAAGCAAGATGCAGCGCCCAACAAAGTGAGGGCCAACAAAGCGCTTCGGCGCGCAACATCAAAATTTAAGGGCATGGCTTGTCTCTTCTGATTGGGAATTCGCAGAGTGTAGGCCCAAGCCCTCTGTTTTCAAACCAAGACCCGGGCTGGGAAAGCGCTTCTGTGAGTTGGCCTCACAGCGCATCAAGCCAACAGGGGCTTCATTTTTTGACAGCACATGCGCTGGCCACACGCAAAGCCAAGCGATGCAAAGCTTGCCAAGGATCAGTGGGCCAATCGGCCACCCTCAAGCCTTTGACGATGCCATCCACTTGGTGGGCGTTTTGCAGCAATTGCGCCAAGCGGCTGGCCGACAGGCGAGGCAAGACTCGCTCAAATTGTTTTTCGCGAACGCCCCAAACCCGCTGCTCTCGCAAGGCCATGGGCAAGGGCTTGCCTTGCGCCATGGCGTCTTTGACCCGCTTGAGCGCGCGAATGTCTTCGGCCAAGGCGTAGTGCACCAGCACAGCCGCTTCGCCCTCGGCTTGCAGGCCATCGAGCATGCGCTGCACGCGGGCCATTTGCCCCGACAACACCGACTCAGAGAGTTTGAACACATCGTAGCGCGCCACATTGAGCACAGCACTTTCAACTTGAGACATCGTCAGCTCACCTGCGGGGTACAGCAAGCCCAGCTTTTGAATTTCTTGGTGGGCTGCCAACAAATTGCCCTCAACCCGGTCGGCAAAAAATTGCAAACAGCTTTGGCCCTCTTGGCCTGCCACCACGCTTTGTCCTTGCAGCTTCAGGCGCTGCGCAATCCATTGCGGCAATTGCGCACGGTCGAGCGAATCAATTTGCACCGTGACCCCAAACTGATCGAGCGCGCCAAACCAAGCACCTTTCTTGGTGGCGGTGTCCAATCGCGGCAGGATGAACAAGGTCAAGGTGGTGTCATTGCCCTCTGCAGCTTGTGCCAACTGCTGAATCATGGGGCTGCCTTCTTTGCCAGGCTTGCCCGTGGGCATCCGAATTTCCAACAGTTGCTTGTCGGCAAACAAGCTCATGGAGCCCCCCGCCGCCAACACTTCGCTCCAATCAAAGTGCGCACCCGACACCACATGCACACTGCGCTCTGCAAAGCCTTGCGCTTCATCGCCGTGCAAGGTGTACAAGCTGCGCAAACCTTTTTGCAGATGCGCTTGGATTTGAGTCAGGGCCAGTTGCATGGGAGAGAACTTAGATCGTGCAACAAGTTCAGACTTGTCAAAGCGACTTCACGGCGGCCAAGCGACGCAACATTTGCTGCACGATGTCCACTTGCATGTCGCGGTACATCATGGCCTCTTCAATTTCTTTGGACAAAGCCGCAGACTCTAAGAAGCTCAGGTCACGTTGCTGTTGCAACTCCACTTCAGGAATCAAGTTTTTACCCTGCGGTGTGCGCAAGCGAAACTTCACTTTCAAACGCAGTTGCAATTCACGCACTTGACCTGAAGCGTTAAGGCCCACCACCACGCGCTCACGAACTTCAGACATCACATCGAGCACCACCTCACTGGCCGCCATGTCTTTCGCTTCAGTGAAGACGGTCAAGTTGGCATTGCTGGCCAAATTGCGACGCAGGTCGGTACCCAATGCAGATTGACGCGGCAAGATCAAGAACAAGGACTTGAAAGGCAAGTCGGCGC
>RFVJ01000060.1 GCA_009928125.1 Betaproteobacteria bacterium | reverse complement strand
GCTCGATGCCGTCGACTTCATCATTCCAGATCGTTTGGTGATCAGTGCAGAGCGTCCACGCCCCGTGGGTGGTTATACCGAAACCATTTTGCGCATGATCGATGTGATCTTCAGTGCCACGGCACTGGCCGATCCCAAGCGCGCTGTGGCACACGCATACGGCACCATCAATGCGCTCTCTATTGCGGGCCATCGCACCGATGAAAAGCGCAAAGGCCAACGCTGGGTGATGTTCAGCTTCTTTGGTGGTGGCCACGGCGGTCACTCTGATGCCGATGGTTTGTCGCACAGCAATGCGCCCATTTCGACGGCCACCATTCCACCTTTGGAAATTTTGGAAGCGGCTTACCCTGTGCGCTTTACGCAATGGGCTTTGCGTGCCAACTCTGGTGGCGATGGCCTGCATCGTGGTGGCTTGGGCGCCGTCTACGAAATTGAATTGCTGGAAGAATCGGCCGAAGCCTTTATTTTTGGTGAACGTGGCAAAGCATCGCCCAAAGGCATTGCGGGTGGCCAGCCTGCCTTGCCCAATGTGTTTGAGTACGAAAACGAGGGCGTGTGGAAAACACCCCCCATGGTTTCCAAGATGTTGGGCATTCGGTTGAAGAAAGGCGAGCGTGTGCGTTTGCAAACACCGGGCGGTGGTGGTTGGGGCAAGCCCAGCGATCGCAGCGCCGAAGCGCGCGCCAAAGACATTGAAGCAGCCTACGTTTCAAAGGAAAAATCATGACACAGAAACGTTGGGTGGTTGGCGTGGATGTGGGCGGTACGTTCACTGATTTGTTTGTGCTCGATGAGCAAACCGGAACCGCACGCATTGTGAAAGTGCCCTCAACACGCGGTGAAGAAGCGCGCGGTTTCATGAATGGCATTCAGAAAATTTCAGAAGATGGTTCTGCTGCAGGTGTGGCCAGCATTGTGCATGGCACCACCGTGGGCACCAATGCGTTGTTAGAGCGCAAAGTCGGACGCACTGGCATCATCACCACACGCGGTTTCCGTGACGTGCTCGAAATGCGCCGGCGTGACAGGCCACAGACCTGGGGTTTGCGCGGTAGTTTCACGCCCATCGTGCCACGTGCTTTGCGCTTGGAGGTGGATGAGCGCGTGTTGGCCGATGGTCAAATTCACACGCCAGTGGACATCGATCAAGTCAAAGCACAAGCGCAAGTGTTGCTCGATGCGGGTTGCGAAGCTGTGTGCGTGTTTTTCATCAATGCCTATGCCAACATGGCCAACGAGCAAGCCGCCGTGGCCGCTGTCCGCGCCATGTGGCCCAACCCCCACGTCACTGCAGCCAGCGAGGTCTTGCCCGAAATTCGAGAGTTTGAGCGCTGCTCCACCGCCACCTTGAATGCGGCATTGCAGCCCGTGGTGGGCAGCTATTTGACGCGCTTGGAATCTGATTTGCGTGGCCAAGGCTTTGCAGGCGAATTGCTGATTGTGCAAAGCAATGGCGGCGTGATGTCGCGTCAAACGGCATGCGATGTCCCTGTTCGCACGGCCTTGTCTGGCCCTGCTGCAGGCGTGATGGCCTGTGCGGCCATTGCGCGCGCAGCCGGGTTCCCCAATGTGATGACCGGCGACATGGGGGGTACTTCGTTTGATGTGTCTTTGGTAGCGCAAGGTGAGGCGGCGCTGGCAGCCCAAACAGCCATCGAATTTGGCTTGGTAGTGCGCTCTCCCATGATTCAAATTGAAACCATTGGTGCGGGTGGCGGCTCCATTGCCTCGGTGGACGCCAGTGGCATGTTGCAAGTGGGCCCCGAGTCGGCCGGCAGTGTGCCCGGCCCGGCGTGCTACGACCGTGGCAACGCACGACCAACTGTGACCGATGCCAATGTGTTTTTGGGTCGCATCGCTGCAGACCGTCCTTTGGGTGGCGGCTTGTTGCAGGCCTTGCGCGCAGATCTGTCGGAGCAGGCCATTCAAAAGCATGTGGCTGAGCCTTTGGGCCTGAGCACTGTGGAAGCGGCTGAAGCCATTTTGACGGTGGCCAATGCCAAGATGGCTGGTGCTGTGCGCGTGGTCTCCATTGAAAAGGGTCATGACCCCCGTCAATTTGCGTACATGCCTTTTGGCGGCGGCGGGGGCTTGCATGTGTGCGCCATGATGCGCGAAGTGGGTGTGGCAACCGGCATCGTGCCGCGCTACCCCGGCGTGACATCGGCCTTGGGCTGTGTGATGGCCGACATGCGCCATGACGCCGTGCAAACTTTGAACCAAGCCTTGAGTGACGTGAACTTCAAAGAAGTGCTCGCCCGCATTGACCAATTGGCAGAGGCTTGCCAAGCTCGACTTGATTCTGCGGGTGTGCGCTTTGTGGCAGTGGATGAAAACATTGCACTCGACATGCTGTTCACAGGCCAAACGCACACACTGCAAGTGACTGTGCAACGCGCGCAACTCTCGGCTGAGGGTTTGCGTCAAGCATTCACAGAGGCCTATCAAAACGCCTTTGGCCGTGTGCTCGAAGGCCCCGTGATTCGCGTCATGAACTTGCGCTATGCCCGCATTGGCCGTCGTCCGAAATTTGACTTGTCGGTGTTGGCGCCTGTGGGTGCCGGCAGCACACAGTCGTTGGGTGTGCAGCGCGTGTATCACCAAGGACAGTGGTGGGATGCCCAGCGCTATGCCCGTTTGGAATTGCCGATTGGCGCCAAGGTGAATGGCCCGGCCATTTTGGAACAGGCCGACACCACCGTGTGGTTGGAGCCGGGCTTTGAAGCCAAAGTGGATGACATGGGCAACCTGCTGGTCACTGCGCAAGTTTGATTCCCTGACGCAATCAATAGAGGAGGCATCACCATGGCTCAGCCGCTCTGATCATTGTCGATTTGCAAAACGACTTTTTGTCGGCTCAAGGCGCGTATGCGCGTGGCAACACCGTCAGTGCAGAAGCCTTGTTGTTGCCTGCACGTGTAGCGCCTGTGGCCAAAGCATTGAAAGCACAAGGGGGTTATGTGGCGGCCAGCCAATTCACCTTGTGGCCCGATGCCAAAGGTGAACCCATGGTGTCGCCCCACTTGCTCGAAAAGCGCCCCTTCTTGCGCAGAGGCGACTTTGCGCCGGGCAGTGTCGGTCAGGCCAATGTGCCAGAACTTCAAGATGGCGTTGACTTGGTGGTTTGCAAAGTGGCTTACTCTGCTTTTTTCAACACCCAACTCGATTGGGTGTTGCGTAAAGCCGGAATTGAAACGGTGGTGGTGTGCGGCATTGTGACCAATGGCGGTGTGGCCAGCACCGCACGTGATGCCCACTTGCGCGATTACAAGGTGGTGGTGTTGAGTGATGGCTGCGCCGCATTCAGCGACGCATTGCATCAAGCTTCATTGGCCGACTTGGCTTCGATTGGCAAAGTCACAACTTGTCGTGAATTTGTCAGCAGCTTGACATGAACATCATGGAAGAAAGTATCCACACCCCTGTGGCCATTGTGGGTGCCGGTGCCTGCGGCTTGACAGCGGCATTGGCTTTGCAACGACAAGGCATTGAGTGTGTGGTGCTAGAGCGCGACGCGGTACCGGCTGGATCGACCGCCTTGTCCTCAGGCTTTGTGCCTGCGCCCGCAACCCGTGTGCAAAAAGCAGCGCATGTTCAAGACAGTCCCGAATTGTTTGCGCAAGACATTCAACACAAAGCGCATGGCCAAGCCGCGCCTGATTTGGTCAAGGCCTACAGCGAGGCCATAGGTCCTGCGATGGACGCTTTGGAGGCGCATCATCACATCCCTTGGCAACTGCTGGACCAGTTTTTGTACCCTGGTCACAGCGTGCACCGCATGCATGCTGTTCCCGAGAAAACAGGCGAAGGATTGATGACCCGTTTGCGTGCAGCCGCCGATGCGGCCGGTGTGCTTGTGTTAACGCAGGCACAAGTCACTGCCTTGCATGCCGATGACGCGGGCTGCATCCACAGCCTCAGTTATCTGCAACCGGATGGCCTCACCAGCCTCTTGCATTGTGACGCCGTCATACTGGCATGCAACGGATTTGGCGGCAATGCCGACATGGTGAAGCAACACTTGCCCGCCATGAAAGATGCGCAGTATGCCGGTCACGTGGGCAACGACGGGAGTGCCGTTGCCTGGGGCTTGCAGTTGGGCGCTGCCTTGGCTGACATGGGCGCCTACCAAGGCCATGGCTCGTGGGCCATTCCACAAGGCAGTCTTATTTCGTGGGCCCTCATGATGGAAGGTGGCGTGCAAATCAACGCCTTGGGTCAGCGGTTTCACGATGAAACCCAAGGCTACTCAGAAGCTGCTGTGCAAGTGTTGAATCAGCCGGAAGGTTTCGCCTGGAATGTATTCGACAACCATCTGCTGCGATTTGCACAAGACTTTCCAGATTTTGTGGCAGCGCAAGCGGCCGGAGCCGTGAAGTCGGCTGCCGATGTTGCGTCGTTGGCGGCCATTGTGGGGTGCCCTGTTGAGACCCTGGCAAACACCTTGTCTGCAGTGAATCCAAACAATGCAAAAGATGCTTGGGGCCGCACTTTCAAGCGCGCCTTAGAAGCGCCCTTTCATGCCATCAAAGTCACGGGTGCCTTGTTTCACACACAAGGCGGCTTGAGCATCAATGCACAGTGCCAAGTGCTCAAACACCAAGGCGAGCCCTTGCCCAATTTGTATGCGGCCGGTGGTGCCGCAAGGGGCGTTTCTGGCGCTGAGGTGTGGGGCTATTTATCAGGCAATGGCTTGCTCAGTGCCATTGCAGGTGGCCACATTGCGGCACTTGCCGTTGCGCAAACCATTTCGGAGAAAACAAGATGACTTCCAAAGCCACCCACCCTGCCAACTTGGCCCAAAGATTGACGCAATCAAAAGCTTTGTTGGCCCCGGGCGTCTACGATGCCTTCAGTGCGTTGATTGCAGAGCAAGCTGGATTTGAAGCCTTGTATTTGTCGGGCGCGTCCATCGCCTACACCCGTTTGGGTCGCTCAGACATTGGCCTCACCACCGCAACCGAAGTGGCGCAAACTTTGGCGCACATCACCGATCGGATTCGCGTGCCCGTGATCGTGGATGCTGATACGGGTTTTGGCAATGCCCTCAACACGCAGCGCACTGTGCGAGATTTTGAGCGTGCGGGTGCTGCGATGATTCAAATCGAGGACCAAACCTTTCCCAAGCGTTG
Source organism: Betaproteobacteria bacterium (assembly GCA_009928125.1). Lineage (GTDB taxonomy): Bacteria > Pseudomonadota > Gammaproteobacteria > Burkholderiales > Burkholderiaceae_C > Limnohabitans_A. The sequence continues at coordinate 5,454 of RFVJ01000060.1, read as the reverse complement.
TGGTCATTTGGATGGCAAAGGTGTGGTGCCTGTGTCAGAGATGCAAGGCAAGTTGAAAGCGGCACTGGACGCACGTCACAGCAGCAACACCTTGATTTTGGCGCGCACGGATGCACTGGCTGTGGAAGGTTTAGAGGCTGCCCTGGAACGGGCAGAAGCCTATTTGGCTTGCGGTGTCGATGCCTTGTTCATTGAAGCTTTGCGCACTCCCGAGCAAATGGACCAGGCTTGTGCCCAGTTTGCGCAACGGATTCCACTGCTGGCCAACATGGTCGAGGGCGGCCAAACCCCCATTCAAAGCGCCCACGAATTGGGTGAGCGTGGTTTCAGAATTGTGATTTTTCCGGGTGGTACGGCTCGCGCAGTGGCGAATACTTTGCAGGGCTACTATGGCAGTTTGCATGCGCACCAAACCACCACGCCTTGGCGCGATCAGATGCTCAATTTTGATGACCTGAATCAATTGATTGGCACACCGGAATTGTTAGCGCACGGAAAACGGTACGATGGCAAGTCATGAATCCGCAAACTAAACACGTCTGTGTCATCGGTGCTGGCATTGTGGGTTTGTCCACGGCTTGGCGCTTGATGCAAGACGGCTGGCAAGTCAGTGTGATTGAAGAAAGCGCTGCACCGGGCCTGGTCACCAGCTATGCCAATGGCGCTCAACTCTCTTACAGCTATGTGGCCCCATTGGCCGAGCCGTCTGCACTCACCCACTTGCCCAAATGGTTGCTGAAAAAAGACGGTCCCTTGCGGATTCATCCTTCTTTGTCGCCTGAATTTTTGCGCTGGGGTTTGAGTTTTGCATCGCATTGCACAACAGCTCGAGCCCACCAAACCACCCGCGATTTGCTGGGTCTGGGTTATTTGTCTCGTCGCATCTTGCGAACGTGGTTGGCCGATGCACCCGCCGGTTGGGCAGCCTCGGCAGGTTTGGACTACCGTACCAATGGCAAACTGGTGGTGTTTCGAGATCCAGCAGCCTTGGCCTCGGCCAGCGCCCAAGTGGCTTATCAACGCAGTTTGGACGTGGGATGTGAGCAGTATGTCCTTTCTGCAACCGAGTGTGTTGACAAAGAACCTGCCTTAGCGGCCATGCAAAGCAAGTTGGTGGGCGGCATTTACACACCTTCCGAAGATGTGGTCGACAGCCACGGCCTGTGCATGTACTTGGAACGCTTGATTGTGTCTCGCGGTGGCGCCTTGCGTTACGACACGCGCATCACCGATGCCGTGATCGAAGGCCAGCGTTGTGTGGCATTGAAACTCCAATCGCAAAGTGCTGTACCAGGCGAAGCGCACACGTCTGCGCAAGTCGAAGCATACAAAGCAGATTTTTTTGTGGTAGCTGCCGGACTCAGCAGCCGCGCGTTGCTGCAAAAATTCGGCACCCGCGCGCCCTTGTTGGGGCTCAAAGGGTTCTCGATCACACTCGATTGTGAACATGGCATTGCGCCCTCGGTGTCCATCACCGACAGCCATCACAAAATTGTGTTTGCCAAACTCGGACATCGCTTGCGGGTGGCGGGCATGGTTGATTTGGGTCGTGAAAACCGCGACATCGAGGCCTCTCGCATTGCGACTTTGATCAAGCAATCACAAGACAATTTTCCTGAGGCAGGGGACTACAGCAACGTGCAAACTTGGGCGGGGCTGCGACCTGCAACGCCATCGGGTCGTCCGATTGTGGATCAAACTGTTTGTGAAAACGTGTATGCCAACATTGGGCATGGCACGCTTGGATTGACCTTGGCTGCTGGATCGGCCGATTTGTTGGCCGACAAAATGGCAGGCCGCCCAAGCAGCCTGCCTTTGATGCCTTTCAGCTTCAAAACAGCTTAGGAACTTTCTTCAACCTTTTCTTGGATTCGAAGCGTCAACAAAGCCGCAATGCACAGCAAAACACCCGCAAAAACAATGACATTGGTGGGATTGCTGTCGAGCCAACGGGTGTAAATGAAGGGCAAGGTGATCATTTGGAAAATCATGGGCAACACAATGAACATATTGAAGATGCCCATGTAAACACCCGCCCGCTCTTTGGGAATGCTACCCGCCAGCAAAATGTAGGGATTGCCCATGATGCTGGCCCAAGCCAAGCCAACACCCACCATGGGCACAAACAGCAGCCAGGTTTGTTGCACCGATGGCAACAGCATCATGCTGATGCCTGCCAAGCTCAGGCACAGGGCATGGACGTATTTGGGGCCCCATTTTCGAATCAAGGGCATCAATGCAAACGCAGCAATGAATGCCACGAAATTGTAGAAGCCGCCAATTTGACCATTCAACAAACTGGCATCTCTGAAGGCGCTGGTGTTGGGGTCGCGGGTGCCAAAGATCGACAAGGCCAAGGCAGGCACGATGTAAATCCAATAGCACATCATGGCGTACCACTGAAACAGTTTCATCCACCAGAGTTGGCGCATGGTGTTTGGCATGTCGCGAATCGCATCCGCAATTTCAGTCAGCGTTGCTTGGATGCCTGTCTTTTGCGACTTGATGTGCGCAATCTCTTCCTCCGTCAGGGGCAATTCGGGCGTTGACTTGACGGACCATGCCACCGTGCTGATGGAGAACACCGCACCAATCATGAACGCAATGACGGTGAGGTGAGGGATGTTGCTGCTGTTGACAGCGTCTTTGTCAATGCCCATCAAGAACAGCAACGTGGGCGTGAGGTAGGCCAGTGTTTGTGCCAGACCCGTGAATGCACTTTGCGTGAGGAATCCCAATGCATGTTGGTCTTTGTTCAGTCGATCGCTGACATATGCACGGTAGGGTTCCATTGTGACGTTGTTGGCAGCATCCAAGATCCAAAGCAGGCTGGCTGCAAACCACAAGGTGGGGCTGAAGGGCATCACCAGCAAACAAATGCTGCACAGCAATGCACCGATTAAAAAGTAAGGCGTTCGGCGTCCCCATTTGCTCAATGTGCGATCGCTCATGGCACCGATCAAGGGTTGCACCAACAAACCTGTCATCGGTCCCGCCAGCCAAAGGTAAGGCAAGCTTGCTTCATCCGCCCCCAAGTACTGATAGATGGGGCTCATGTTGGCTTGCTGCAAGCCAAAGCTGTATTGAATTCCGAAGAACCCAAAATTCATTTGCAAGATTTGCCAGAGCGACAAGTGGGGTTTCATCAAGTTCATGGGTTGTCCAATCAATGACAAACGAATCAGTCAATCAAAGTGCGAGCTGGCGTGCCAACACAGGTTTGCAGCCAAACAAAGCCATAGGGTTTGAGTGTGATCGCCAGACCATCATCGCCCAATTGATCAACTTTTTGGCGCGAGAAATTAAAGAAGCCCTTCAATTCTGTACCGCGTTGCAATGCCAACACAGTGGGCTGCTTCGACTCTATGGCCTGAACAGACACATCACCCTGAAAAGCTGGCAGTGATTTTCTCAGTTCCGCAAAGGCTTGCAACTTGGAGAAGATGCGATGCTGCACTGTACCCTCTTGCGTGCGCAATTGCGCCAGCGCCTCTTGCCAATCGGGACGGTGCAATTCGCGACCATCAGGGCCTTGGCGGGACTCAAGCACTTCTGCAGCGGTGTTACCCATGCCCAATTCATCACCCATGTACAAAAGTGGCAAGCCACCTGTGAAAAAAGACAAACTTTGCAACAAGATCAAGCGATCAACCGCAAGCTGCAAATCAATGGATGTTTGGGCCGTGGACATGCCTACCAACGCCGAGGTCATGCCATTGGTGCCATGTGCAGTGAGCAAGTCGGTGGTTTGAAACGACGCCCCTTGCGCATAACTGCCAGGCGCAATGCCTGCAAAGAAATGCGAGGCTTTCAGCAGCCGTTGATGGTTTGCATCACCCAGCGCTTGTGCTTCGGGTCGCAAGACGTTCCAACCGATGTCATCGTGGCATCGCACATAGGTCAACCAAGAACTGCCTTCGGGGACGGCGGGTGTATTTTGCATGACGGCTTGAAGGATGCTGACATTCTCTTCTGCCAAAGCCACCCAGCTGGCGGCCATCATGCTGGAGTGGTATGCCAAATGACACTCTGGGCCGGGCGTGTCACCCAAGCCGAAATAGGGTGGCAGCTGATGCGTGGGCATGATGGCCTCGGCCTTGAGGAGAACGCCGGGGCAGGCGATTTCCATCACTGCGCGCATGGCTTGCAAGAGCCAATGCACTTCCGGTTGGTTTTGGCAGTTGGTGCCTTCGCGTTTCCATAGGAATGCTGTGGAGTCGAGACGGAATGCTTCAACGCCCATGTTGGCCACGCGCATCATCGCGCTGACCACTTCCAAAAACACCTTGGGATTGGCGTAATTCAAATCCCATTGATAAGGGTAAAAAGTGGTCCAGACCCAAGCCTTCAAACTGGGCTGGTAAGTGAAATTGCCCGGTGCTGTATCGGGGAAAATTTGAGGCAGGTTTTTTTCCCAAGCATCGACCTCTGCTTGGCTGTGTGCCATGCAGAAAAAATTCTGAAATTCAGGATTGCCTTTGCGGGCTTCGACCGCCCATTCGTGGTCATGTGCCACGTGGTTTAACACAAAGTCGCTGCACAAACTGATGCCTGCTGTTCGCAAGGCTTGCGTCAACTGCTGCAGATCTGCCTGCGTGCCCAAACGTGGCTCAACGACTTCGAAGTTGGCGACGGCAAAGCCTCCATCGTTGGGTCCTTCAGCCGCTTTGAAAAATGGCAGCAAGTGCAAATACGTCACACCCAGTGACTTCAAGTAATCAATGCGATCCACCACACCTCGCAGATTGCCTGCGAAGTGGTCCACGTAAGCGGTGTAACCCACGGCACCTTGTTGATGCCAATCGGGCTTTGATTGACGTGACAAATCCAAATCCCAAAGTTCTTGGGAGCGTTTCAATCCGATGTCGACGGCCGCGGCAAGCAATTGCTCGGTCAGCGCTTCGACTTGATCCCCTTCACTGTAGGTTCGGTTTAAACGGTTTTGAAGCAGAGGACCTTGCTTGGCAATTCGTTTTGCCAATTCATCCGCACGATCTGGCGATGCATTCATCAATGCCATTCGCCAGGCCGAAACTTTGGGCGCAGAGAATGTGCTTGGCATGCTCGGCATTGTTGAAAGTGTGAGTGACATAAACAACCAAAAAAAAGGCTGCCGACCGAAGTCGGCAGCCCAACCCTCAGATTAGAAGTTGTACTTCAGACCTGCTTTGATGGAGCGACCATTGATCGCACGTGCAGCCATGCGACCGTCGTTGCTCTCTGTGTAGCCCAAAACATTGGTCAAATTGTTCACGCCCAAAGATGCCACTGCGTTTTTGCCAATGTTGAAGTTGGCAAAGGCATTGATCACTGTGTAGGCAGGCAATGTCACGTCATAGCCAGAACCTTGCGCATCTTTCGAGCTGGAAGTTCCAACGATGGCGGCACCGACTGTGGCGTCACCCAAAACGTAAGAGGGGCTCAATTGGTAAACCACTTTGGCTTGACGATTGG
>RFVJ01000059.1 GCA_009928125.1 Betaproteobacteria bacterium | reverse complement strand
GTGGTCAACATGCGATGGGCCAAACCCTTGGACCTTGAGATGGTCTTGGCCATGGCTGCGCGTCACGAACACTTGGTCACGGTAGAAGACGCTTGTGTGATGGGGGGTGCAGGCAGCGCAGTGTCGGAGGCTTTGCAGAAAGCCAACGTTTTGAGATCGATTTTGAGCCTCGGTTTGCCAGATGAATTTGTGGAGCACGGCGACCCGGCCAAGTTGATGGCTCTTTTGGGGCTCGATGCAGCAGGGATTGAGAAATCCATTCGACAAAAATGGCCTGAACAGGCGGCATGAGTTGCAGGCCAAGGGGCATCCCTTTTAAATCCCTATTTGATTTTGGGAAAAGGGTAAACCCTCACCGTTGACTTTGATTTACATTTCTACAATGGGGCTTGTGTTTTTCAACTTGTCACGCTTGTGACGAATTTCTTCTTTAGGAGTTACTTCATGGATCGTCGTTCCGTCATTAAGAATGCTGGTATTGCTGGCATTTTGGCTGCAGGTGCTGCACCCGCTGTTCACGCACAAGCAACCGTTCGTTGGCGCCTCAGCTCCAGCTTCCCTAAGGCATTGGACACCATCCATGGTGCGGCCGATGTTTTTGCCAAAGCTGTGAAGAACATGACCGGCGGCAAGTTCGAGGTTTCCGTGCACGCTGCTGGCGAAATCACACCACCTTTTGGCGTGGTGGATGCTGTTCAGCAAGGCTCCATTGAAATTGCCCACACAGCCCCTTACTACTTCTTTGGTAAGAACGATGTGTTTGCTTTGGGTTGTGCCATTCCCTTTGGTTTGAACAGCCGTCAAATGACAGCTTGGATGTACGAAGGCAATGGTTTGAAATTGATGCGCGAGTTCTACGCCAAGTACAACATCATCAATTTCCCTGGCGGTAACACAGGCTCACAAATGGGCGGCTGGTATCGCAAAGAAATCAAATCAGTGGCCGACATCAAGGGTTTGAAGTTCCGCGTCGGTGGCTTTGCGGGCAGAGTGATCGAGCGCATGGGCGGCGTACCCCAGAATATTCCTGGCGGTGAAATCTACACGGCTTTGGAAAAGGGCACGATTGACGCAGCCGAGTGGGTCGGCCCCTATGACGATCAAAAGTTGGGCTTCAACAAGGTAGCGCCCTTCTACTACTACCCAGGCTGGTGGGAAGGTGGTCCTCAGTTGGACTTCTTCATCAACCAAAAAGCTTTCGACGCTTTGCCAGCTGAGTACAAAGCCATTGTGGAAGCGGCTGCGGCCACAGCCCACACCGACATGCAAGCCAAGTACGACGCGCGCAATCCAGCGGCCTTGAAAGAACTGGTTGCCAAAGGAACCAAGCTGCGTCCATTCACCAATGACGTTTTGAACCTGGCCTTCAAAGAGTCCATGGCGCTCTACGAAGAGCTGAACGACAAAAACCCAGATTGGAAGAAAATCTACAGCGACTACAGCAAATTCCGCGCAGAACAAAACTTGTGGTTCCGCTTTACAGAAGCCAAGTTTGACTCTTTCATGCAAGCTCAAAAGCTCTGATTGCTTTTGCAGCTCACAAAAAAACCGGCTTCGGCCGGTTTTTTGTTGTCTGTTTCAGAACGCTTGTCGATCGGCTTTGAGTTTGGCTTCTAGCGCATACAAGGCAGCCAAGACTTCGGGTGAGCTGGTGTAGAAAACGGCAAACTTGCCCATCATGGTTCGCGCATAGACACGGGGTGCAATGAGCCAACTTAAAGCAGGTACATGAATGATTTTGAGGTAGGCCATGTCATTGAGCTGCATGGACTTGTCCCAAATCCAAGTTTGTTTGATCTGGTCTGAGCTGAGTGTGGTGACGCTGATCTGAATCTGCCAAACGGTGTAGACGATCAACGCATGGGCCGAAGCCACCCACAAACCACTTTTGGAAAAGAAGTCGATGGGAAGCATCAATGACCAACCGATCAAGGCCGCACTCAGTGCAATGGCCAGCACTTTGAACGGTCTTGAAAAAGCTGGCCCGGAAAGGGCCGAAGCGGTCATTTATTTTTTGAAGAGATCGTCGATCTTCTTCTGTTCATCTTCGGCAGATTGCTGAGTCTGCTGAGGTGTTTTGAGCAGATCTTCTGCCGCCTGAACAGCTGCTTTTTCTGCATCCTCGTCTTTGGGCATTTCAATCACCACCTTGTCGAGGTCAACCGCTTCTTCTTTGTCGAGGAATGCAGTGACGGACTGTGGGAAGAAAATCACGATGAACACCAGCAAAATTTGCATGATGACCCATGGGATGGAGCCCAAGTAGATGTCGTTGGATTTGATCGCTTCAGGAATGCGTTTGTCCTTGAACAAGGTGGGCCACAGGCGCGAGCATGGGCACAATGATGAAGGCGATTTCGAAGAAGTCCAAGAAGAAAGCCAAGAAGAACACAAACACGTTGACCACAATCAAGAAGCCCACCTGGCCGCCAGGCAGGCCAGTCAGTAAGTGTTCAACCCATTTGGAGCCGTCCACGCCTTGGAACACTTGGCTGAAAACGCGTGAACCAATCAGAATGAACACCACCATGGCCGTGAGGCGCATGGTGCCGTGCATGGCTTCCCACAAAAGATCTTTGGTGAGACGCTTGTGCATGGCCGCCAAAATCAAAGCGCCCACCACACCCATCGCACCCGCTTCAGTGGGCGTTGCCAGTGCAGACGATTGGAAGGGCAAACCCCCCATAGAGCCCAAGACCGTGAAAATCAGAATGGCTGAGGGAATGATGCCCTTCAAGCACTTGCTCCAAAGAGCCCAGCCTTCAAGCGTACGGGCTTCTTTGGGGACACCTGGAATGTAGTGAGGCTTGATCAATCCCAAGCCGTAGGTGTAGAGCGCAAACATGGCAATTTGCAGCAAGGAGGGACCCCATGCGCCTTTGTACATGTCGCCTACGGGTTTGCCCAGCTGATCGGCCAACACCACCAAGACCAATGAAGGCGGTACCAATTGGGTGATGGTGCCAGAGGCTGCCAACACGCCCGTGGCGTATCGCATGTTGTAACCGTAACGAATCATGACGGGCAAAGAAATGAGGGCCATGGCAATCACTTGACCGGCCACAGTCCCTGTGATGGCGCCCAAAATGAAGCCCACAATGATGACGGAGTAGCCCAAGCCGCCGCGCACGGGACCGAACAATTGGCCCATGGAGTCGAGCATGTCTTCGGCCAAGCCACACTTTTCAAGGATGGTGCCCATGAAAGTGAAGAAGGGGATGGCCAGCAACAAGTCATTGCTCAAAATGGAGAAGATGGAGATGGGCAGGTTGGACATGAAAGCCGCTGGAAACCAACCCATTTGAATGGCGAAGAAACCGCAACCCAAGCCCAGTGCGGCCAGAGAAAAAGCGACGGGAAAACCGATGATCATGACGGCAACCAAGCCGGCAAACATGATCGGTGCGAAATTTTGCATTTCCATTTTGGGGTCCTGACAGTATTTTTGAAAGATCTGAAAAAATGAGTCCGCCTGCGTTTTGGCTCATTTCGCCAGACACCAAGGTGTTGAGAAAATAAGGATAAGACAGGTAGGTCATGAAGCCCATGATGGGCAACAAAAACACAATCAGGCCCATGATGTCCACATAGACGGGCCAGTTGCCTTTCAATTTGCCATAGAGCAAGTCCACACGGACGTGTTCGTTGACTTTGAGTACATAGGGCGAGCCCACCATGACCATCCAGGCGAACAGGTACCACTGGATTTCCAACAGCCCGTTGGAACTCCAATCGACGCCGTAGCGAATGAAGGCGTTTCCGGCGCAAATCATGGCCGATAACAGAACGGTGTAGGACGCAATATGGGCAAACCGCTCACTGAGCCAATCCATGCCGGCAGCAAATTTCAAAAAGGCAGTCACATTGATTTCCTGAGAAGGGTTCAACCGAGCTTTGTATTGCCACCAAGGCAATTCGTGTCGAAGCGACAAAACCTGCCCAGGCGCGTGAGGGGCATAGCCTTGTAAATGACCCAGTGCTTGCTTCCAGCTGGGTGAATTCAGGGCGGCCTGCATTTTCAAGACGGCAGGATCGTCCACGGCAGATTTCAGGCAAACAAAGTAGTAGCGCTCTTCAACCCAAGGTACAAAACAGAGCCCGCGTTGGCTTGCCGCCAATTGGGTTCCCAGTCCCACGTCAGCTTGGCCAGAAGCCACGCGTTCGGCCACAGCCGCATGAGACAGTTCAATGGTTTCATAGCCATTGAGGTCTTCGCTTTGTCGGCCATGGGTCTTCAGCCAATGGTCCAACAACACACGGGTGCCGGTGCCTTCTGCACGGTTGGCAAAACGCGCACGCCTTTGCAGCACATCGGCCAAAGATTGAAGTTTGAACGGATTGCCGGGTGCAGTGATCAGGCCTTGCTGTCTGACTGCAAAGCCCATCAATTTGTGCAAGCCGGGCTTGAGCAATGGCTTGTAAACATGCGCAATGTGGCTCTGTGAGGTGACGTTGGCCAAGGTGTGAGCAGCATGATCGCGAAAGCTGGAAAGGGCATCGTCATGGCTGGCATGCAGCGTTAAAACATGGGCGTTGGGGTCCAGCGCCAAAGACATGGCCCGTTCGAGGTCGGCGCGGATGGTCTCAATTTGCGGGGCCAATCGGGCTTGGGTTTGGCGCTCTGTCCAGAGCAATTTGTCGCCAAAAATTGACAACCTGGCGGGTTGACCTTTGTCCCAAACAATGAGGTCTTGGCCCAACTGGGTCTCCCACTTCTTGAGCTCTCCCCATACGTGGCGGTAGGACAGGTTCAAGGCTTTGGCTGCAGCGCTGATGGAACCCTGTGACCTGACAGCTTGCAACAGGGTCATCAAATTGTTGCGCAATGGCAATTCAGACCGCCCAAGGCTGTCTGGTTTGATTTTCCAATCGTAAAAAAGTTCAATTTTGGCCACCTTGCAAGTGTGCCTGAATTGGTTCTTGATTGGATAGGCTATGCATTGAATTTCATAGCGGATCACCACTGTGTGTCGAGGGAAATGAAAGGCCGTAGGATTTCTCGCAACGTTAAGGCGCTATGAACACATTCACAGACAGCGCGGTCATGGCCGTGCAGCTCATTTCTCACTTTGATCCAGGTCTTTGGGCCATTGCGGGTCGTTCTTTGGGGGTGAGCGCATCGGCCACCATGATCGGTTGCACCTTGGGCATCGCTTTGGGTGCTTACCTGGGCGTAGCAAAGTTCAGAGGCCGCAGCACCTTGCTCACCTTGCTCAACACATTTTTGGCATTGCCCTCGGTGGTCGTGGGCTTGGTCATTTACCTGTTGCTGTCACGCACAGGTCCCTTGGGATTTTTAGGGTGGTTGTTCAGTTTCAAAGCCATGGTGCTGGCCCAAGTGGTGCTGGTCATTCCTGTGGCTGCCGCCCTGAGTCGACAGGTGGTGGAGGATGCAGAGTTGTCGCATGGCGAGCAATGGCGCTCTTTGGGCGCTGGCCACGGCATGCGTTGCGTGTTGCTGGCCTGGAACGAGAGGTTTGCACTTTTGACGGTGGTGGTGGCTTGTTTTGGACGCGCCATTTCAGAGGTGGGCGCCGTGATGATGGTGGGTGGCAACATCGAAGGCTTCACACGCGTGATGACAACCGCCATTGCGCTTGAAACCAGCAAAGGCGATTTACCGTTGGCGTTGGCCCTTGGCATGGTGCTGTTGGCCATTGTGGGCTGTTTGAACATGATGCTCTCCTTGTTCAGGCATTGGCAAGACCGCTATCAAGAGTCCAAGCCCAACAGCTTGCGCGGGTGGGTGGCATGACATCCTTGATTTCAATCCAGCATGTGAGCTTGAACCTGGGCCATGTTCAAGCGCTGAGCGATGTGAGTTTGCGCATCGATGTGGGTGAGCATGTGGCGCTGATTGGCGCCAACGGATCTGGCAAAAGTACCTTGTTGCGCGTTTTGAATGGCTTGCACCCTGTCACGGAAGGGTCGTTGCATTTGGCGACTTGCCGTCAAGGCATGCTGTTCCAAAGGCCACACATGTTGCGCATGAGCAGCTGGGGCAATGTGACTTTGGGCTTGTGGCTTGACCGCAGCTTGGGCTTGTCTTGGCAGCAAGCCAAAGTGCGCGCGCTGGATGCGCTGTCTGCGGTGGGCTTGTCTGGCGTGCGCTTGCAAAACGCGGCGACCTTGTCGGGCGGTCAACAGCAGCGTTTGGCTCTGGCCAGAGCTTGGGCCAAAGAGCCTGAATTGCTTTTCTTGGATGAACCAACAGCCAGTTTAGACCCACCTGCCAAACGAGAAATTGAAGCGTTGGTGCAGCGCATGATGGCGCCCAAAGACAACGCGAATCCGATGACTTTGATTTTTGCAAGTCACAACTTGGGTCAAGTGAAGCGTTGGGCGAGTCGGGTGATTTACATCGAACAAGGCCGCATCTTGGCGGATTTGCCAACAGCAGATTTTTTCAACGCTGAGTGTTTGAAACAACACAGCCATCAAGCGTATTTATTTCTTCAAGGAGAAACTTCATGAAAAACGTCTGCACAACCCCATTGCAAAAGTCATGCATGCGTGCCATTTTTCTAGGCCTGGCCTTGGGGGCACTTGGCCTTCAAAGCATGGCCCAATCGATCGTGATGTCCTCGACAACATCCACAGAACAATCGGGTTTGTTTGGGCACCTGTTGCCTGCGTTCAAAAAGGCCACGGGCATTGACATCAAAGTGGTGGCCCTGGGCACGGGGCAGGCCTTGGACATGGCACGACGAGGCGATGCCGATGTGGTGTTTGTGCACGATCTGCCAGCAGAAGAAAAATTTGTCGCTGAAGGCTTTGGCATCAAACGGTTTCCCGTGATGTACAACGACTTTGTGGTGGTGGGCCCACAAGCTGATCCCGCCAACGTCAAGGGCAATGACATCGTCAACGCTTTGAAGAAGATCTCGAGCAGCAATGCAGCCTTCATTTCGCGCGGTGACAAAAGTGGCACGCATGCTGCCGAGTTGCGCTTCTGGACGCAAGCTGCGCTGGCTGACAAAAAGGGTAGCGGCTACAAAGAGTGCGGTTGTGGCATGGGGCCCGCCTTGAACATGGGTGCGTCCACAGGCGCTTATGTGCTCACTGATCGCGGTACTTGGTTGAACTTTAAAAACCGCGCAGATTTGAAAATCTTGGTGGAGGGTGATGCCAAGTTGTTCAACCAATACGGTGTGACGGCGGTCAATCCCGCCAAGCACCCGCATGTGAAACAAGCCGATGCACAAAAGTTTGTAGACTGGGTGATTTCAAGCCAAGGCCAAGCGGCCATCGCAGCCTACAAAATTGGGGGTGAGTCGGTGTTTTTTCCCAACGCCAACAAGTAACTCATCTGCCCGTAAAGCAAACAGGCGCGGAAGGATCGATGGGAGGTCCTTCGTGGGTGTTTTTGGCGTGCGCCACGTCCATGTCGCGTGGCAAGGGCACGCCGTTTTTAACAGCCAACACTTCAGCCATGATGCTGACCGCAATTTCGGCAGGTGTTTTGCTGCCGATGTAAATCCCAATGGGGCCGCGCAGTCGGGCCAAAGATGCTTCGGTTTGATCAAAGTGTTCGATCATGCGTTGTTGGCGCAGCAAGTTGTTGCGGCGTGAGCCAATGGCGCCAATGTAGAAGGCATCCGTCTCCAATGCGGCCAGCAAGGCCAAATCATCCAGTTTGGGATCGTGTGTCAAAGCAATGACACAGCTTCGGCGGTCGGGTTTGAAAATGCCGACCAGATCGTCGGGCATGTCGTGCTTCACTGTGACGCCAGCCACCGACCAGGCGCCACGGTATTCTTCGCGTGGATCGCAAACGGTGACTGCAAAGCCGTTGAAAAGGGCCATGGTGGCCAAGTACTCGGTCATCTGTCCGGCACCAATCAGCAGCATGCGGTATTCAGGGCCAAAGGTGTTGATGAGCTGGTGTTCATCGATGTGCAATTCGCTGGGCGCATCGCTGGCAATCAGCGTCACAAGACCCGTCTGCAGATTCGTGCATCGTTGGGTCAGTTGCCCGCGCGACAACATGTCGATCAACTCAGTCAAGCGCGCCGCATCCGGGTTGAATTCCAACAACAACTCGAGGGTGCCACCGCAGGGCAGTCCAAAGCGATGTGCTTCATCGGCGCTGATGCCGTATTTCAAGCGCACAGGCGCGCTGTCGGTGATGGCGTTGGCTTTGCTGTACTGCGCAATCAGATCGTCTTCAATGCAACCCCCCGACACCGAGCCAACGACCGCGCCTGTTTCGCACAGCGCCATGATGGAGCCAACAGGGCGAGGTGAGGACCCCCAAGTTCTGATCACGGTGGTGAGCATGGCTCGCTGCCCAGCATCACGCCAAGCTTTGAGGGTCCGCAAAACCACGATGTCTAAATTTTCCATGATGCTTAGAAGCGCTTCAGCGCATCAAGGACCAAACAGCACCGACCGCCACGGCCAGTGCCAGCCAAACCCAAGTGGGAACGCTGCCAGAGGCGGGTGTGGTTGCGGGTTCGGGCGATGGCGTTGCGCCTTCTGCTTGAGGGTACTTGGCCTGCAAGGCCTCGTCAAAGCGTTTGAAAAAATCCTCTGCCAAGGATTTGGCCGCCCCATCAATCAGGCGTTGGCCCAATTGCGCCAACTTACCACCCACCGTGGAGTGAACGGTGTATTGCAACTCGCACCCTTCGGCATGGGGATGCAAAGACACTTTGGACTCGCCTTTGCCAAATCCAGCGACACCCCCTTGTGCTTCGAAGTTCAGGGCATAGGCGTTCGGTGCTTGAATGTCAGACAGTGTGACCTTGCCAGAGAATTTGGCGGACACAGGGCCAATTTTGATGGCGACACCCACGCTGTAAACGTTGGGTTCGGTCAATTCAAATTTGTCACAACCGGGAATGCACGATTTCAAAATGGCAGGATCGTTCAATGCATCCCAAGCCTGTGCCTGCGTCACGTGCAATACGCGTTGTCCTTGCATGTCCATGAGGTGGGTCTCCTAGTGAGTCTTAATGTGATTTCAAGAGCTTAGACAAGGCACTGGCCAGTTCTTCTAAGCGCGATAAATTGTGGATGGCCAACATGCCGTTCACATGGCGATTCAACACGCTGGCACCGGTTGCAATGGGAGCATAGCCCTCAAAACGCAGCAAAGGGTTGAGCCAAAGCAAAGAGCGTGTGTGTCGCTTGAGCCAAACAAGCTCTGAGTCTAGCGTTTCCGCCGTGCCCGTGTCCAAGCCATCGCTGATTAACAACACCACCGTTCGCCGGCCTGTGAGTTTTTTGGCATGCTGTTTGCGAAATTGCACCAGCGATTGGCCCAACTGCGTGCCACCCGCAAAGTCTTGAATTTGATGGCTGGCCATGGCCAGCATGTCGTCGGTGTCGCGCAGTTTGAAGGCGGGGTTGAGGTCCGTCAGGCCGGTGCCAAACGCGAACACTTGACGCGGCGTGCCTCGGGTGGCTTGGTGCAAAAAGGCCAGCAGCAAACGGGCGTAGCGTTCCATCGAGCCCGAAATATCGACCAAGATGAGCAAGGGCAGGGCTTGGGCTTTGCGTTGCATGCGGGGCAGGCGCAAAACATCGCCATCTTGGTGCACGGCCATTTGCATGGTTTTGGCCCAATGCAAGCGTTCGCCACGACCGCCGGCTTGGGTTCGACGGCCTTGAATTTGGGGCAGCGGAAATTTGACGCGTCGCGCTAATTTTTCGACCAAGTTGAATTCGCTGGCACTCAAGCTTTGAAAATCGGCTTGTTGCAAACGCTCGCGATCGCTGGCGCTCATGGCGGCGTCAAACTTCAGTTCATCTTCTTTGGGCTGGACGGGATCGTTGTGCTTGTTTTTGGCGGCCAGTGCTTCTTGCACGCGCGACTTGCGTGGCAAGCCAGGCGTGGCGGTTGGGGCTTTGGGCAGCAGTTGCGAAAGCAATTGGCGCGTGAGTTCAGGGTCTCGGAAAAAGGCCGAAAACATTTGGTCAAAGACCACCAAATCTTCTTGCCGACTCACCAGGCAGGCTTTCAAGGCAGCGGACAAATCCTCTTTGCTTTCAATGCCGACCCAATTGGCGGACTCTATGGCCAAACTGATGCGCGAGGCATCCATGGGCAGGCCCGCGCGGCGAAGGGCTCTTGCAAAACCCGTGATGTTGTCACCGAGTTTGCCCGTGCGTGCGTCACCCAACAACATGATGTGAGTGAATCAGAGGGCAGGAGGTGCTGGGGCCAGCAAGTCGTCAAGCAAAGGCGTGATGGCCGCGATGTCTTCGCGTTGCTTGAACAAAATACCAACAGTGTCTTGAACCACTTCAGGATCAAGTGTCAGGGTGTCCAAGGCCACCAGGGCTTTGGCCCATTCCACGCTTTCTGCAATGCCTGGTGCACGCTGAAAGGCACTGGCAAAGGGCTGGCTGCGCAGGCGACCCACAAAGATGGTGACCGGCGCAACGTCTGCTTGGATGGTGCCCAATTCAGGAATGCTGACCTGGTACTCGCCCAAGTACTCGAGCAAAAATGCTTCGAAGGGCTCGTCCGTTCGGTCGACTTCATCGATCAGCAGCAGGGCCCCTGGCGCTTCGGTTTGCAGGGCCTCAAGCAAGGGTCGCTTGACCAGGAAGCGTTTTTGATAGACCTCGCGCTCAATGTCTGGAGGCGAGGCCGAGGTGCCTGCATGCGAAGCCGCTGCGCGCATGTGCAGCAACTGCGCAGCATGATTCCATTCGTAAAGGGCCTCGCGCTGCTCCATGCCGTCATAGCATTGCAAGCGAATCAGGGGACGTCCCAAGACTTTGGCCAAGGCTTTGGCCAGCTCGGTTTTGCCAACACCGGGCTCGCCTTCAAGCAGCAAGGGCCGGGCTAATTTGAGGCTCAAAAAAACGGCGGTGATGAGCCGCCGTTCCGCGAAATAGCCCACGCCTTCTAAGGC
>RFVJ01000058.1 GCA_009928125.1 Betaproteobacteria bacterium | reverse complement strand
CGACTACAAGGTCTTGAACAGCGATGGCTTGCGTTACGACGACGAGTTCGTGAAGCACAAAATTCTGGACGCCATGGGCGACCTTTACATCATTGGCAAACCCTTCATTGCCAGTTACACCGCGTTTCGTTCGGGCCATGCCATGAACAACCAATTGCTTCGAGCTTTGCTGGATCAACCCGATGCCTATGACATCGTCAGCTTTGACGATGTCAAAAAAGCACCCGAAGGTTTTGCTTTGCCGGTTCGTGCTTGGTAACCGCAAGGCATGAACACGGCCGTCCAGTCTTCTTTGCGGGATTTGCTGTCGCACCAACCCTTCTTGCGTTTTTGGTTGGCGCGCTTGGCCGGTATCTTGGCCACACAAATGTTGATGGTGGCCTTGGCTTGGCACATGTACGAAATCACTGGCAGTGCATGGGACCTGGGTTTGGTGGGCTTGTTTCAATTTGTGCCTGCGTTGATCTTGACATTGCCGGCGGGACACATTGTGGACCGTGTTCACAAGGTGCACATTTACGCCACGTGCATGTTGGTCCAAACGGCCGTGGCCGGTTTGTTGGTTTGGGGCACCGCCACGGATCAGGTGACGCGCGAGTTGGTGCTCTTCATCTCAGCCGTGCTGGGCATGGTGCGCTCGTTTCAAATGCCAACGCAACAAGCACTCACGCCCCACTTGGTCCCCAGCCATCTCTTGCAACGCGCTGTGGCCTTGAGTTCCACAGGTGTGCAAACGGCCGTCATTGGCGGGCCTGCGCTGGGCGGTATTTTGTACGCCATGCATGTGAATGCGGTGTATGTCACGTGTGCAGCCTGCTTGTTCATCGCCTTTTTATTGGCCTTGACCGTTCGCTACGACCACAAGCCCTCCCAGGCCGCCGCTGATTGGCAAAGCGTGTTGGCAGGTGCTCACTTTGTGTGGCATCACAAGGTGCTGTTGGGTGCGATTGCCTTGGATTTGTTTGCCGTGCTGCTGGGCGGCGTCACAGCCCTCTTGCCCATCTATGCCAAAGACATTTTGCACACAGGGCCCGAGGGCTTGGGACTCTTGCGTTCCTCACCAGCTGTTGGCGCTTTGCTGATGGCGCTTGTTTTGACGCAGTGGCCCATTGAGCGCCGCGTGGGCCATTGGATGTTGATGGCCGTGGGCATGTTTGGTTTGGCCAACTTTGTATTCGGCATCTCCACGCACTTTGTGTTGTCGATGGCCGCTTTGATGGTGGCAGGCGCAGCCGATAACGTGAGCGTGGTCACGCGCCTGACCTTGCTGCAACTGGAAACGCCCGATGACATGCGAGGCCGTGTCGCTGCCGTCAACTCAATCTTCATTGGTGCTTCGAATCAGTTGGGTGAATTTGAGTCAGGTGCGACGGCTGCCTTGTGGGGACCTGTCGGCTCAGCGATTTTTGGGGGATTGGCCACCGTGGGTGTCGCTGTGGCTGCACTGAAGTTCTTTCCTGATTTGGCACAGCGTGATCGCATGGTCATGCCCAAGTAAGAACAGCCATTGTTCAAGGTCGGCGCGTGTGAAGGGTGCCGTGTTGCGGCTTCTGAAGGGTCCTTTGCTCAATGGCTTCGCCCATCACGGTACATGCCGTGGGTCTTGCGGTTGAGCACATCCAAGGCAGCCAGTTTGTTCATGGACGGACTGGCATGCGCATGCGTGATGGCCAAACCCAGCGCATCGGCCGCATCGGGACCCGGCACCGAAGGCAATTTCAGCATGCGTTTCACCATCTCTTGAATTTGTGATTTGGCAGCACGGCCATGTCCTGTGATGGCCTTTTTCATTTGCAAAGCGGTGTACTCAGCCACAGGCAAATTGCAAGTCACCAAAGCGGTGATGCAACAACCCCGCGCTTGGCCCAGCAGCAAGGTGGCTTGCGGATTGACGTTCACGAACACAATTTCAACCGAAGCCGCGTTGGGTTGGTAGCGCTGGTGGATTTCGACAATGCCGTCGTAAATCACTTTCAAGCGATCGGGTAAGTTGCCTTGCTGAACTTTGTCCGTTCGAATGACGCCACTGGCCACATAGGTCAGTTTGGAGCCGTCCACATCAATCACACCAAAACCAGTGGTTTGAAGTCCGGGGTCAATGCCAAGAATTCTCATGGCTGAATTGTGAGGGGTGACTCAGGGTACTGCAACATCGTTCATGCGAGCCATGATGGTTTGTGCGCGGTCACTCAGGTAGACCGATTGGGGCAGCTTTTCAAAGTAGCGCGGTCGCGGCAACATCACCGCCAAGCGGGCAGCCTCCCATTCTGAGAGTTGACTGGCCGACTTTTGAAAATAATGCCGTGCCGCAGCTTCAGCGCCAAAGACACCGTTGCCCCATTCCACATGGTTCAGGTAGAGGGCGAGAATTTTCTTTTTGGACAAGAAGCTTTCCAAGGCCACCGTGATGACCCATTCTTGGCCTTTGCGAATCAGGGTTCGCTCACCACTGAGCAATAGATTTTTGGCCAATTGCTGGGTGATGGTGGAGCCACCCACAATTTTAGGACTGGCCACTTTGCCATTTTTCTTTTGCGCAGCTTGCGCTTCTAGCTTGGCTTGCGCTTTGGCATTTTTGCTCCAAGCTTTTTCGACGGCATCCCACCACACGCCGTTGTGGCTGGTGAAAGCGCTGTCTTCGGAGGCCAGCACCGCACGTTTGAGTGTTTTGGCGATCTGGTCTGATGGCAGCCATGTTTGGCGCCACAACAACCGTCCTTGGCTGCTCACAATTTGCCAAGCTTGTGAGCGCTCAAAGGCAGTCGAGGAGGGATCGACCACCGCCATGAAGCCCACGCGTCCAATGAAAAAAAGTTGCAACAAGACAAAGCCAGCACACAGCAACAAAAGCCATTGTTTGATTGCGTAGAGTGCGAAGCGCATGCTTGACTGTGCGAAAAAGAAGGTCAGGCAGGTGCCAACAAGGCACGCAGTTCAGCCAAAACAGGTGCTGTAGGCGGACGAACACCTCGCCAAACATAAAACGATTCGGCCGCTTGCTCAACCAGCATGCCCAGCCCATCACGTGCTTGTGCGCCGCCTGCAGTCGCCCATTGCATGAAGCCTTGTGCGGCGGGACCGTACATCAAATCGCAAGCCATGCCGCCGGATTGGAGAACACTTGGCGGTACGGGCACTTGGCCTTGCTGGAGGCTGCTGCTGGTCGCATTGATGACCACGTCAAAGGACTGGCTGAACAAGCCTTCATGCTGCAAACTCATCGCTTGGCAGTCGACACCTTGTTCAGCGGCCAGTGTTGCATGCCGTTGCACCAGTTGCGTGGCTTTGTCAACGGTTCGATTGCAGACCCAAAGTTGGCGAGGCTTTTCACTCAAGAGGGGCCCTAAGACACCTGCTGCAGCACCGCCCGCACCCATCAGCAAAATGCTTTGACCTTTGAGTTGACAACCTGCGTTGCGAACCAAGTCCGTGACCAAGCCCAAGCCGTCTGTGTTCTCACCATAGAGGGTGCTTCCATCAAATTTCAAGGTGTTGCAAGCTTGCGCCAAACTCACGCGGGGGCTGCAGTGGGTGGCCAAGGCAGCCGCTTGTGTTTTAAAGGGCAAGGTGACATTGCAACCTTTGCCGCCTTGAATTTGGAAGGCATGCAAGCTGTTGGCGAATCCGTCGAGCGGCGCCAAGGTCTTGTGATACACCAAATCTTGATCGGTCAGTTGCGCGAAGCGCGCGTGAATCCACGGCGATTTGCTGTGTTCAATGGGGTGGCCGAAAACGCAGTAGGTGTCCATGCAAGTTCATCCATTAGGGGGTTCGCTGGCCGGGGGTTGAGCGCGCTGAAGCAGCGCTGTGTTGAGGTGCCAACATGTTGGTTTCCAGCGTTTCATCGCGCGCAAAGTGAAAACGTGACACCACCACCAGCTGATCTGCTTGTCGTTTCATCTCGGGTGTGAACACATCAAAGGGTGAGGCGCCGCGCACGATGGCTTGCGCGCGTTTGTCCAGCAAGGGTTTGCCTGATGCACTGGCAATTTCGGTTTCAAGCACGCGGCCTTTGGCATCGAGTGTGATGACCATGGTGAGGCTGCCATAGAGTTTTTCGCCACCTGCTTGCGGAAAATTTTCTGTGCCAGTGAGTTCGATGGTGCGACGCATTTTGTCGTAGTAACGCGCAAAGGAAACTTCTTGGGTGGCAGGGCCAATGTAGCGTTTTTTGGGACCGCCTTGCAGGGCTTGTGATTGCTTTTCGATTTGCGCCAACTGGCTGGAGAGTTGGTGTTTGCGTTCGATCACGGCATCGGTCTTGCCATCACTGGCGGCGCTGGGCGCTTGGTTGCTCAGTTGCGTCAACTCTTGTTTGAGTTGTTCGATGAGCCGCACCTGTTCATTTTTCAGCGTCTCAATTTTTTTCTCTACTTGCTGCAACTCTTGACCGTTTTGATCTTGCACATTGGCGCTGAAAGGGCTGCTTTGAATGGCTTTTCCTGGCACCTGGCCACCGCCTGCCAAATTGACTTGCGCCAGTGCCAAGGGCGCATCGGGTGCCTTGGTACTGCGTGAATTGACCAACACCACTTCCAAAGTGTTGGATGAAAAAACGCGATCGAAGGTGGCAGGTGAGACCCATTTCAAGGTGAGCAGTGCCCCATGCACCAGCACCGAAACACCCAAGGCCCATACCAAGGTGCGGTGCGAAGTGCTGGCAGAAAATGGTGCGGTTGACATCGACATGCTTTATTCTTCGGCCGGTGCCTCATTGACGTTCAAGGCGATGGCGATGGGGCCTGTGGCGGCTGCGTCCAAATCTTCCATGGCCTCATCCAAGTTGGCCTCACTGTCTTCGGCTTCAGAATGTTCGGTGATGATTTTCTCAATGACGGTGCCACTGACGTCCAACGCCATGACATCGATGGCGCCCAATTGAACCCTGACCTTGTCACCGCGCATCAAGCCCGATGCACCCATGACAGTGAGCATGAGCGGCAGGTGGTCTGCGCGCACCAACCAACTGCCACCCGCCATTTCTTTGACCAAACTGGCCACCACTTCGGTGATGTTTTCTTGCTTCAGGTATTGCAGTGTCCAGAAACGCTCCATGCCAGACTGGTAACCGTTGTAGGCGGTGTAGGCTGCATCAAAGGCACTGATGATGGCAAACAGTTGTGCATCCTTGGGTTTGAAGGGCGCGGCCAAAGCCGCTGCATGCGGCAAGGCCTTGGTGCCCATGCGCACTTTGACGCCAGGCGCCATGCTGGCTTGGCTGCGGTAAATGGCCGGGACGCCCAAGCTGGCGAGCCATTGGCCCCACGTGCTGTTGGCCAAGATCATGGCCTCGGCCACGATCAGGTCAAGTGGCGCGCCGCGTTGGCGCACCGAAATCTGTACCAGCTCTTGTCCCGTGGGTGGCGTGTCTTTGTCGTCACGGACCAAGCGGAAGTTGTAGTCGGGGCGGTTGAAATTCTCGGGCTTGCCGCGCACCACTTCGCGGCCCGCTTTGAGGTGTTGCGCCAAGCGCCAGAAAAACGCCAATTCACTGTGCGCAATTGGCAGTTGCGGTTCACCCTCACGTGCTGCGGGTGAAGCATCCTCTAACCAAGCGGGTGTCACCCATTGATCGAGTTGATCGTGGCGTAAGTTGGCCTTGATGGGCACACGCTCCAAGTGGGTCTCGGTGTGTTGAATGCTGAGCGTGGCTTCGTCCAACGTCACATACAGGGATACCGCTGGGCAAGCCTGGCCTTCTGCCAAGGTGTAGCTTTGCACCACTTCGTCGGGCAGCATGGTGATTTTGTAGCCTGGCATGTACACGGTGGACAAACGATGGCGGCCCACGTTGTCGATGGCGCTGTTGGGCACGATGGCCAAGCCAGGGGCGGCGATGTGAATGCCCACCACCACTTGTCCTGAGCCCAGTCCTTGCAAAGACAAGGCATCGTCGATTTCGGTGGTTTGCGAATCGTCGATGGAATAGGCTTGCACCGTCGCCAATGGCAATTCCTGGACAATGGCAGGCGCCTCCAATTTGGGAAAGCCAGTGCCCTTTGGAAAGTGATCGAACAAAAAGCGTTGCCAATGAAAATCATAGGCGCTGGCAATGGCACCGGCGTTTTGCAGCAAAGTGAGCGGCGCCGTTTGACTGGCGCGACTGGCCTCGACCACTGCTTTGTACTCAGGTGAGTTCTTGTCGGGTCGGAACAAAATTTTGTAAAGCTGCTCTTTGATGGGCGCAGGGCAGTGACCCGCCATCAGTTCGTTCGACCAAGTTTCGATCTGCGCTTGAATTTGTTTTTTCTTCTCAATGCCTGCCAAAGCCAATTGCACGGTTTCAGCCGAAGCCTTTTTAAAACGTCCTTTGCCAGCACGCCGAAAATAATGAGGGGCTTCGTAGAGTCGAATGAGGGCACCCACTTGCTGCGCGGTGGTGGCATCTGCATTGAAATAGTCGCGTGCCACTTCGGCAAAACCGAACTCGGTGTCGGGCGCAAATTCCCAAGCCAAATCCAGCTCAATGCTTTGGCTGATGGTGGTCGCATCGGCCATCAGTTGGGCAGGTGCGGGCTTGTCAAATTTCAAAAGCACGTTGGCGCCTTTGACCTTGACCCGCTTGCCGCTGTCCAATTCCACTTGCACGGAGGCCTCTGCCTCGGACAAGACGCGTCCGGCCATGAATTTGCCAGCTTCTTCAAACAATAAAAACATGGGTGCAATTGTCCCATGCGCCGGCCCTTGGGCAAGCCTGAGGGGGTTCAAATTTAGGGTCAAAGTACTGAATTCAGCCGAAGCAAAGGATAATTCAGACATGTCCCGTGTCATTGAAAAACCCAGTTGGTCGTCTCGCTTCCTTCATTTGTTTGAAGGTTTTGATGGGCCCTTGGCCTTTGTGGTCTTTGTACTGGCCTGCGCTGGCATGCTCATCATGTACTCCTCAGGCTACGACCATGGCACGCGTTTTGTAGACCACGGGCGCAACATGTTGATTGCCGGTTTCATCATGTTTGTGGTGGCTCAAATACCACCGCAACGCTTGATGACATTGGCGGTCCCCATTTACACGATGGGGGTCTTGCTGCTGATTGCTGTGGCCATTTTTGGCATCACCAAGAAAGGGGCGCGGCGCTGGCTCAATGTGGGTGTGGTCATTCAGCCCAGTGAAATTCTCAAAATTGCCATGCCTTTGATGCTGTCTTGGTGGTTCCAAAAGCGCGAAGGCCAACTTCGCCCCCTTGATTTTGCAGTGGCCAGTTTGTTGTTGGTGGTGCCTGTGGGCCTCATCATGCGGCAACCTGATTTGGGAACGGCTTTGCTGGTGCTCAGCACGGGCGTGGCCGTGTTGTTTTTTGCAGGTTTGAGTTGGCGATTGATTTTGCCCCCCGTTTTGCTCGGTCTGGTGGGCTTGGTTTTGTTGGTGGCGTTTGAACCGCAATTGTGCGCGGAGGGTGTGGATTGGAAAGTTCTGCATGATTGCCATTGGCTCAGGCGGGTTTTGGGGCAAAGGTTTCATGCAGGGTACGCAAACCCACCTCGAGTTCATCCCAGAGCGCACCACTGACTTTATTTTTGCAGCTTACTCGGAAGAGTTTGGCCTGCTGGGGACCTTGCTCTTGATCGCCTGCTTTTTCGGGTTGGTGTTCCGCGGCTTGGCCATTGCCAAAGAGGCACCTACCTTGTTCACGCGCTTGTTGGCGGGCAGTGTCAGCATGATTTTCTTCACCTATGCCTTTGTCAACATGGGCATGGTCAGCGGCATCTTGCCTGTGGTGGGCGTGCCCTTGCCTTTCATCAGTTATGGTGGCACCGCCATGGTCACTTTGGGTTTGGGCTTGGGTATTTTGATGTCGATTGCCAAAGCCAAACGGCTGGTTCAAACCTGAGCGCTTGAAGGGCGTAAGACGCTCCTGACCGTGGCTCAGCAGGGCCTTCTGTGCATGCCTACAATGACACCATGATTTCACGCGAACCCACTTTTGAACGCCTGGCCACAGCCAGATCCCTGTTGCTCGAGCCTTTTGGCTTGGACGAAAACCATCTGGCCAAAGCCTTGAGTGCCATCAGAGCCCACCAGGTTGACGATGCCGATTTGTACTTTCAATACACCCGTGCTGAGGGGTGGAGTTTGGAAGAGGGCATCGTGAAAACAGGCAGCTTCAGCATCGACCAAGGCGTGGGTGTGCGTGCCGTGGCGGGTGAAAAAACGGCCTTTGCTTATTCCGATGACATTTCAGAGGCTTCCTTGATGGATGCTGCGCAAACGGTGCGCGCCATTGCCCAAGCCAACCAAAACCAAAAAGCCAAAGTGACCCCTCGCAAAATTGCGGGCATTCGATCGCTGTATCCCTCTCTGGATCCCATCGGCTCCCTCAACAGCACGGACAAAGTGCAGCTGTTGGAAAAGGTCGAGCAATTGGCGCGTGCCAAAGACCCCCGTGTGGTGCAAGTCATGGCGGGTTTGGCCAGTGAATACGATGTGGTCATGGTGGCGCGTGCCGATGGCACTTTGGCCGCCGACGTTCGACCTTTGGTCCGTTTGTCGGTCACGGTCATCGCGGAACAAAATGGTCGCCGAGAAGTCGGCAGTGGCGGTGGTGGTGGCCGATTCGGCATGGCTTATTTTGACGATGCCATGGTCAATGCGTATGTGAACGACGCTGTGCATGCGGCGCTCACCAATTTGGATGCGCGACCTGCCCCAGCTGGCGTGATGACTGTGGTCTTAGGTCCAGGTTGGCCAGGTGTGTTGTTGCACGAGGCCATTGGTCATGGTTTGGAAGGCGACTTCAACCGCAAGGGCTCCAGCGCTTTCAGCGGCATGGTTGGCAAACGCGTGGCAGCCAAAGGCGTCACCGTGCTGGACGACGGCACCCTTGCTGATCGCCGCGGCTCTTTGAATGTGGACGATGAAGGCTGCGCTAGCCAGCGCAATGTACTGATTGAAGATGGCATTTTGAAAGGCTACATTCAAGACGCCATGAATGCGCGCTTGATGGGGGTCAAGCCCACGGGCAATGGTCGCCGAGAAAGCTATGCGCACATTCCCATGCCGCGCATGACCAACACCTACATGTTGGGTGGCGACAAAGCACCTGAAGAAATTGTGGCCAGCATCAAGAAAGGTTTGTACGCCACCAACTTTGGTGGCGGCCAAGTGGACATCACCAGCGGCAAGTTTGTGTTCTCCGCCAGTGAAGCCTATTGGGTTGAAAACGGCAAAATTCAATACCCAGTGAAGGGTGCAACCTTGGTGGGCAGTGGCCCCGAATGCCTGAAGCATGTCAGCATGATTGGCAACGACATGCGCCTCGATTCGGGTGTGGGTGTGTGTGGCAAGGAAGGGCAAAGTGTGCCCGTGGGCGTGGGACAACCTACCTTGCGAATTGAAGGTTTGACCGTGGGCGGCACGGCTTAAGGACGTTTTCTTCAATGACTTGTCAGAAAACCGCCAAAAACTTGTGCTACATTTCAATCCCATGAACACGCGCTTCAGCTTTTTTAGCTTTTATTTTGCATTCTCAGTCCTAGGCGGACGAGAGGCCAGCGCATAAGTCACTGAACCCCTCTACCAACCGCCGGACTCAACCCCCGGCGGTTTTTTTTTGCATCTCACCGAACCCATTTTTATTTTTTGAACAGGAGCACACGATGAACACCAAAGCCAAAGCCAATTCGGAGCCTCGTTATGCAAACCCCGCAGACCGAATGGGACAGACCGATGACGAACGCATCAAGGACATCACTGTGCTGCCGCCTCCAGAACATTTGATGCGGTTCTTTCCGATCACGGGAACGGCCGTGGAAAACCTCATTTCACAAACGCGTCGCAAGATTCACAACATCATGGCCGGTAAAGACGACCGTTTGTTGGTGGTCATTGGCCCTTGCTCGATTCACGACCCCGCTGCAGCTTTGGATTACGCACGACGTTTGAAGCCCTTGCGCGACAAATACCAAGACACCTTGGAAATTGTGATGCGGGTCTACTTTGAAAAACCTCGGACCACGGTGGGTTGGAAAGGTTTGATCAATGACCCCTACTTGGACGAAAGCTTTCGCATCGACGAAGGTTTGCGCATTGCACGTCAACTGCTGATTGAAATCAATCGCCAAGGTTTGCCTGCAGGCAGTGAGTTCTTGGATGTGATTTCGCCTCAATACATCGGCGATTTGATCAGTTGGGGTGCCATTGGCGCGCGCACGACCGAAAGCCAAGTGCACCGCGAATTGGCTTCAGGTTTGTCTGCCCCCATTGGCTTTAAAAATGGCACCGATGGCAACATCAAGATTGCCACCGACGCGATTCAAGCCGCAGAGCGGGGTCACCACTTTTTGTCGGTTCACAAGAACGGCCAAGTGGCGATTGTGCAAACCCAAGGCAACCCCGATTGCCATGTGATTTTGCGCGGCGGCAAAGCGCCCAATTACGATGAAGCCAGTGTCAATGCAGCATGCAAAGACTTGGTGAGCGCCAAATTGAAGCCCGCCTTGATGATCGATTGCAGCCATGCCAACAGCAGCAAGCAGCACGAGCGTCAAGTGGATGTGACGAATGACATCGCTGCACAAATCAGCAAAGGCTCACATCAGATTTTTGGTGTGATGGTGGAAAGTCACTTAGAGGGTGGTGCGCAAAAGTTCACGCCTGGCAAAGACGACCCCAGCGCATTGAAGTACGCGCAAAGCATCACCGATGCGTGCATTGGGTGGTCTGACAGTGAGAAGGTGTTGGAGACGCTGTCCAAAGCCGTGTTGGCACGTCGACGCAACTAAGGGCCGTGTTTGTGACGCTATTTATGCGCTTTTCAAAGCCTTCAAGAGCTTGTCGTGAATGCCGCCAAAGCCGCCATTGCTCATGCACAGCAAATGGTCGCCAGGTTTCGCGGCGGCAAGCACTTGTTTGACCAAGTCGTCAATGCTGCTGGCTACTTGCGCTTTGGCGCCCATCTCGGCCAAGGCTGC
>RFVJ01000057.1 GCA_009928125.1 Betaproteobacteria bacterium | reverse complement strand
CATGCCCGATCACACACGCACTGTGTGCATGGAGTTTTTCGGCAATGCCAAGGATGCGGTGCCCAGCATCGTGGAAATCAAAGACTTCATGTTTGCCGAGCAAAAGCGCTCGGGCGTTTTGTTGGCTGGCCTAGAGCACTTGGACGATCGCTATTTGCGCGCGGTGGGTTACACCACCAAGTCCAAACGCGGCGGCTTTCCCAAGATGGTGTTGTTGGCCGACATTGCCGGCGACAACGCCGACGATGTGGCCAAGGTGACATCGGAAGTGGTGCGCATTGCCAACTCGCGCAGTGGTGAAGGCTTCATTGCCATCAGCCCTGAGGCGCGCAAAAAGTTTTGGCAAGACCGCAAGAAAACGGCGGCCATCAGTCGTCACACCAATGCCTTCAAAGTCAACGAAGACGTGGTCATTCCTTTGCCCCGCATGGCAGAGTACACCGACGGCATTGAGCGCATCAACATTGAATTGTCGATGCGCAACAAAATTCAGTTGTGCAATGAATTGGAACTGTTTTTGAGCAAAGGCAATTTGCCTTTGGGCAAAGACGATGACACCAGCGAAATTGCATCCGCCGAACTGCTCGAAGACCGTGTGTCGCAGGCTTTGGCGGTGGTGCGCGATGTGCGCGATGTGTGGCAAGGCTGGTTGCAAGACGTCGACACCTTGTTCCCCCAATTGCAAGACCACACCTTGCGCGCCAGCTGGAAAACGCAAATCAAAGCCCCTTTCCAAACCATTTTCTCGGGCGCTGCGTTCCAACCCATTTTTGAAGCGTGTGTGGCCATTCACAAACGCGTGCTGAAAGGTCGTGTGTGGGTTGCTTTGCACATGCACGCCGGTGACGGCAATGTGCACACCAACATTCCGGTTAACTCGGACGACTACGACATGTTGCAAACCGCGCACGAAGCGGTGTCGCGCATCATGGTTTTGGCACGCAGCTTGGACGGTGTGATTTCTGGCGAGCACGGCATTGGCATCACCAAGCTGGAGTTTTTGAGCGACGCTGAGCTCAAGCCCTTTGCCGATTACAAACAGCGCATCGATCCTGAAGGCCGTTTCAACAAAGGCAAATTGATGCGCCATGTGGCGGGACCTGAAGGCATGGAAATCCAAGCCGACTTGACCAATGCCTACACCCCCAGTTTTGGTTTGATGGGCCACGAATCGCTCATCATGCAACAGTCTGACATTGGCGCCATAGCCGACAGTGTCAAAGACTGCTTGCGCTGTGGCAAGTGCAAACCAGTTTGTGCCACGCACGTGCCACGCGCCAACTTGTTGTACAGCCCTCGCAACAAAATCTTGGCCACCTCCTTGTTGGTTGAAGCTTTCTTGTACGAAGAGCAAACACGCCGCGGTGTGTCCATCAAGCACTGGCAAGAGTTTGAAGACGTGGCCGATCACTGCACGGTTTGCCACAAATGCCTCACACCTTGCCCGGTCAAAATTGACTTTGGTGATGTGTCCATGAACATGCGCAACTTGTTGCGCAAAATGGGTCAAAAATCATTCCGCCCTGGCAATGCCGCCGCCATGTTCATGCTGAACGCCACCAACCCCGAAACCATCAAGTTGGCACGTGCCGGCATGGTGGGTGTCGGCATGAAAGTGCAGCGCTTTGCCCATGACTTGCTCAAAACCTTTGCACGCAAGCAAACCAAGGCACCTCCCGCCAGCATGGGTGCAGCGCCTCTCAAAGAGCAAGTGATTCACTTCATCAACAAGAAGATGCCGGGGGGCTTGCCCAAGAAAACAGCGCGCGCTTTGCTCGACATTGAAGATCAAGATTACGTGCCGATCATTCGCAACCCGAAGGTCACCACGCCTGAAACCGAGGCGGTGTTTTACTTCCCCGGTTGTGGCTCTGAACGCTTGTTCAGCCAAGTGGGCTTGGCCACGCAGGCCATGCTCTGGCACACCGGTGTTCAAACCGTTTTGCCACCAGGCTACTTGTGCTGTGGCTACCCGCAAAAGGGCAGTGGCCAGTTTGACAAAGCCGAAAAGATCATCACCGACAACCGTGTCTTGTTCCACCGTGTGGCCAACACCCTGAACTACCTCGACATCAAAACTGTGGTGGTCAGTTGCGGTACTTGCTATGACCAACTGCAGGGCTATGAGTTCGACAAGATCTTCCCTGGCTGCCGCATCGTGGACATCCACGAGTACCTGCTGGAAAAGGGCATGACCCTGAACAACAACGGCGCCTACCTGTACCACGACCCTTGCCACAGTCCCATGAAGTTGCAAGACCCCATGAAGACTGTCAAGTCTTTGTTGGGCCCTCAGGTCCTCAAGTCCGATCGCTGCTGCGGCGAGTCCGGTACCTTGGGTGTGACGCGTCCCGACATCGCCACGCAAGTGCGCTTTCGTAAGGAAGAAGAAATTCGCAAGAGCGAGACTCAAATGCGTGACACTGGCATGGTGGGCGCCAAGGACAACATCAAGGTGTTGACCAGCTGCCCCAGTTGCTTGCAGGGCTTGTCGCGCTACGGTGATGATTTGCAAAATGGCTTGCTCGAAGCCGACTACATCGTGGTTGAAATGGCCAAACACATACTGGGCGATCAGTGGATGCCCGAGTATGTGGCTGCAGCCAATGCGGGTGGCATTGAACGCGTTTTGGTTTAAAGAAAGCATCGCATGGCCGGTTTGACAGCAGGCGCTCCAACGCCCGAGGCATTGACCCTTCATGGTCAAAGCAAAGTCTTGGAAATCAGTTTCTCGGACGGCAAAACGTTCCGAATTCCTTTCGAGTTGATGCGCGTTTATTCACCCTCAGCCGAGGTTCAAGGCCATGGCCCTGGCCAAGAAGTTCTGCAAACTGGCAAGCGCGATGTGGACCTTGTGGAGTTGGCGCAAGTTGGCAATTACGCCGTGCAACCCACCTTTTCTGACGGTCACAGCAGCGGCATTTTTTCATGGGACTACTTGTATCACCTAGGGTCCGAACAAGACCAACTTTGGATCCAATACAACGAACGTTTGCTGGCCGCTGGTGTGCAGCGCGACGATCCCATGCCCGTTGCTGCTGCTGGCGCTTGCGGCCATTCACATTGAAAAGAACGACACCATGAGCTCGACCCATTTCGGTTTCAAAACGGTTGACGAAAAGGAAAAAGCCAAACACGTGCGCGGCGTGTTTGATTCCGTGGCTTCCAAATACGATGTCATGAACGATCTGATGTCAGCGGGCTTGCACCGCGTCTGGAAAGCCTACACGGTTCAAGTGGCCAACTTGAAAGAGGGCGATCAAGTGCTGGACATTGCTGGTGGCACAGGCGATTTGTCGATGGCCTTTGCCAAAAAAGTGGGCGCCACTGGACGAGTGGTTCACACCGACATCAATGAAGCCATGTTGCGCACAGGCCGCGACAGGCTGATCAATGCAGGTGTGGTGTTGCCCACCTTGGTGTGTGACGCCGAAAAACTGCCATTTCCCAATGACCATTTCAACGTGGTCAGCGTGGCATTTGGCTTGCGCAACATGACCCACAAAGATGCAGCACTCCAAGAAATGTGCCGCGTCTTAAAACCGGGCGGCAAGTTGCTGGTGTTGGAGTTTTCGAAAGTGGCCAAACCGCTCGAAAAAGCTTACGACTGGTACTCTTTCAATGTGCTGCCCAAGCTGGGCAAGTGGGTGGCTGGTGACGATGCCAGTTACCGCTATTTGGCTGAATCCATACGCATGCATCCCAGTCAAGAAGAGCTGAAAGCCCTTATGAAAAATGCCGGATTTGGACACGTTGATTTTCACAATTTGAGTGCAGGGGTGGTAGCCTTGCATGTCGGCATTAAATGTTGACGGTTTTTTTCTGAATTTGTCGGAGACAAAGTGAATAAATTTCTAAGCATCGCATTGACACTGGTATTGACCTTGGGCGCTTTGAACGCCGAAGCTGCACGCCGTTTGGGTGGCGGCAAATCTGTGGGTCAACAATCTGGCAACGTGACGCAGCGTGAGGCCGTGAAGCCTGCTGCACCCGCAGCGCCTGCCGCGCCTTCGCAAGCGGCTGCCCCTGCCAAACCCGCAACGCCTACAGCAGCCCCAGCGCCTGCACCTGCAAAACGTCCTTGGGGCGCCATGTTGGGTGGCTTGGCCGCAGGCTTGGGCCTGGCCTGGCTGGCACACAGCTTGGGCTTGGGTGAAGCTTTTGGCAATGTTTTGATGTTCGCCTTGTTGGCCATGGTGGCTGTGGCTGTCATCGGTTATTTCCTGCGTTCACGCAGTAAAAACAATTCTCAAGATGGCTTGGCTTATCAAGGCGCCAGCAACACACCCGATACGCCTGTGACCTTGCGCCAGTACAACCCCGAAAAAGTGGGCAATGACGCGTCTGCCCGTCCTTGGGAAGGTCAACAAACAGCCTTTGACAGCACCCCTGAAGCCAATCCTCAAACAGGCGGCTCCATGATTGGTTCTGCCATTGGCGGTTCTGTGCCCAACGCATTGCAAGGCTCGCAAACTTGGGGTGTGCCAGCTGGCTTCGACAGCGAGAATTTTGTGGCCGCGGCCAAGCGCAACTTCATCACCTTGCAAGATGCATGGGACCGTGCAGACATGGGGGCTTTGCGCGCCATGATGACCGACGGCATGTTGTCGGAAATCAAGAGCCAATTGGCCGAGCGTGAGGCCAATTTCCCAGGGCAACCCAACAAAACCGAAGTGGTCAAGTTGGACGCCTTGTTGCTGGGCATTGAAGAGCTGCCAGATGTTTACATGGCCAGCGTCGAGTTCAATGGTGTGATCCGCGAAGAAGCCGATGCCGCCCCCAGCCCCTTCCGTGAAGTTTGGAACATGACCAAGCCCAAAAACGGCGACAGCGGTTGGCTGGTCGCTGGCGTTCAAGCCCTGCAATAAATTCAGGACTATCTCACCCGAAATGCTGGCAGAAGCCGGCCTTTCGGGAATAATTGGGGACTATGGCAACACAGTCCCCTTTTTCTTGGGTGAGCAACGCACTCACTCAATTTGCAACCCAAACACAAGCGCCCGCTTGGGTGGTCGATGAAACCCTGCATCGGGTGGTCCTGTGGGTCGCTGCATTCAATTGCAATGGCAAGACAAGCTGATTCAACTCGCACCCACGCCCGCTGGCATGTTTGAACGCGTGAATGGCCAGCGCACAGATTTGAAACTCACATTGACCGACGCATCCCCACTCGACATGGCGGCTGCTGTTCTCCAAGGCGAAAAACCTGGCGTGCATGTTGAAGGCGATGTGCAACTGGCCGCTGAGGTCAATTGGTTGATCGATCACGTGCGATGGGACGTGACCGAAGACCTCTCTGTTTGGTTGGGTGATGCGGCCGCACACACGCTGGTTGGCTTGGGCCAACAAGCAGTGCAGGCCATTCGACAACTCGCTCGCAAGGCCGCATCATGAACCGCTTCTTGCGCGGCAGCTTCATTGTTTGGACCGTGTGGCGTTATGGCCTGCATGAAATGGTCTTGTCCAATTTCAAGCAGCCTGTGTTGCGCATGTTGGCGCATTTGTTCAGTTTGGGCCGATCGCATGCCAAGCCCCGCGGTGAGCGTTTGCGTTTGGCCTTGGAGGGCTTGGGCCCCATCTTTGTCAAATTTGGACAAGTGATGTCAACACGGCGTGACCTGTTGCCAGAAGACATTGCCGAAGAGTTGGCCAAACTGCAAGATCGCGTACCCCCTTTCAGCTCTGACATTGCGGTTGCCACCATTGAGCGAGCTTTTGGTCGCTCGGTGTCTGAGATCTTTGAGTCCTTTGACCGCTTGCCTGTGGCCAGTGCCTCCATTGCGCAAGTGCATTTTGCAATGTTGAAAGACAAGACAGGAACTGTGCATGAAGTGGCAGTCAAAGTCTTGCGACCCAACATGTTGCCCGCCATCGAAAAAGATTTGAACTTGATGCGCATGATGGCGGGTTGGCTCGAGAAAATCAGCGCCGACGGCAAACGACTCAAACCGCGTGAGGTGGTGGCTGAGTTTGACAAACATTTGCACGATGAGTTGGACTTGGTGCGCGAAGCGGCCAACGCGGCGCAACTGCGTCGCAACATGCAAAGCTTGAATTTGGTATTGATCCCCGAAATGCATTGGGACTATTGCCATCCCGAAGTGATTGTCATGGAGCGCATGAAGGGCCTGCCCATCAGCCAAGTCGATGCTTTGCGCAGTGCTGGCGTTGACATTCCTCAGTTGGCCAAAGATGGTGTGACGATTTTTTTCACGCAGGTTTTTCGCGATGGATTTTTTCACGCCGACATGCATCCGGGCAACATTCAGGTCAGCATTGAACCCGAAAGTTTAGGGCGCTACATCTCCCTGGACTTTGGCATTGTGGGCACGCTCACCGAATTTGACAAAGAATATTTGGCACAAAATTTCAGTGCTTTCTTCAGGCGCGATTACAAGCGTGTGGCCGAGTTGCACATCGAGTCGGGCTGGGTGCCCAGCACCACCCGCGTTGACGAATTGGAGTCGGCCATTCGCTCGGTGTGTGAACCTTACTTTGACCGGCCTCTCAAAGAAATTTCATTGGGCATGGTGCTCATGCGTTTGTTCCAAACGTCGCGGCGCTTCAATGTCGAAATTCAACCGCAGTTGGTGTTGCTCCAAAAAACCTTGCTCAACATCGAAGGCTTGGGACGTCAATTGGACCCCGAACTCGATTTGTGGAACACAGCCAAGCCCTTCCTAGAGCAGTGGATGATTGACCAAGTGGGCCCCAAGCGCTTCCTACAGCAATTGCGCGAGCAAGCCCCTCAATACGCCAAAATCTTGCCTCAACTGCCTCGGTTGATGCATGACTATTTGAAACAAACCACCGCCAGTGCGCATGAGCGAAATCAACTGGCAGCACTCTTGGCTGAGCAGCAGCGCACCAATCGATTGTTGCAAGCCATTGTGTATGTGGTGATTGGTTTTGTGTCCACCCTCATCGTGCTTCAAGCACTCGAAAGATTCCAACAAATCTAAGGAGCGTTGTTGTGTTGTTGACTTTGGTCATTGCCTATTTGCTGGTCACCATTGCCATTGGTCTGGTGGCTGCCAAGCGCGTTAAAAGTTCTGCTGACTTTGC
This sequence comes from Betaproteobacteria bacterium, assembly GCA_009928125.1. Classification (GTDB taxonomy): domain Bacteria; phylum Pseudomonadota; class Gammaproteobacteria; order Burkholderiales; family Burkholderiaceae_C; genus Limnohabitans_A. The sequence goes on along the minus strand of RFVJ01000057.1, from coordinate 4,056 downwards.
CATTGCTGGCCGACATCTGCCCTTGGCCATGATTGTCACCACCACCTTTGCCACTTGGTTTGGCTCTGAAACGGTGTTGGGCATTCCAGCCAAGTTCGTCAACAGCGGCTTGAATGGTGTGGTGGAAGACCCCTTCGGTGCGGGCAGTTGTTTGATTTTGGTCGGTGTATTTTTTGCCGCCAAGTTGTACCGCATGAACTTGCTGACCATCAGTGACTATTACCGCGAGCGGTATGGACGCACAGTTGAAATTTTGTGTTCCATCATCATCATGGTCAGTTATTTGGGTTGGGTCTCGGCCCAAGTCACGGCCCTCGGTTTGGTGTTCAACCTGTTGTCCGGCGGTGCGGTCAGCATGCCCATGGGCATGGCCATTGGGGTGGTCTCGGTGTTGGCGTACACCTTGTTTGGCGGCATGTGGTCGGTGGCGATCACCGACTTCATTCAAATGATCATCTTGGTGGTGGGCTTGGCCACCTTGGCTGTGTTTGCTGGCAACCAAGCGGGTGGGGCGGACAAGGTGATTGCATTGGCGGTCAGCCAAGACATGTTCAAGTTTTTGCCAGAGCCAGAGCTGAAAGAGATTTTGTTCTTTGTGGCCGCGGCCATCACCATCATGTTTGGGTCGATTCCCCAGCAAGACGTTTTCCAGCGCGTCATGTCGGCCAACAGCCTGCATGCGGCCACCAAAGGTCCCATCATTGGCGGCATTTGCTACATCTTGTTTGCATTTGTCCCCATGTTTTTGGTGGTCAGCGCCCTGATCATCATGCCCGAGAAGGCGGCTCAGTTGATTCAGGAAGATCCTCAAAAAGTCTTGCCCACCTTGGTGATGGAACAAATGCCTTTTGTCATGCAGGTTTTGTTCTTTGGCGCCTTGTTGTCAGCCATCAAATCGTGTGCGTCGGCCACTTTGCTGGCCCCCAGCGTCACCTTCACAGAAAACATTTGGCGTCAATTTTTTCCGCACCAAGGTGACAAGCAGGCTTTGTTGGCCATGCGAATCACAGTTTTGGTGTTCAGTGGTTTGGTCTTGACCTATGCCATCTTGATGCAGGGCAGCTCCATCTATGACATGGTCTCAGGCGCCTATCAAGTGACGCTGGTGGGTGCATTTGTCCCCTTGGTGTTTGGCCTGTATTGGTCCAAGGCAACCACCCAAGGCGCCATTTTTGCCATCGTTTTGGGGCTTTTGGCTTGGCTCTTGTTCCTCATGACCCCTGCAGGCGAGGAGTTTCCGGCCCAATTGGCGGGTGTGCTGGCCAGCCTGACAGGCATGTTGGTGGGCTCTTTGGGCCCGCAAGCCCTGCGAAACAAGCACGGCGCGCACCATGCACTGGCGGGCACCCGCCTATAATTGAGGGTTTTGTGAATTCCACGCGAGAACCTTCAACATGCCCATCTACGCTTACAAGTGTGATTCCTGTGGCCATGCCAAGGATGTATTGCAAAAAATGTCAGACGACCCTCTGACAAAATGCCCTTCCTGTGGCGCGCCCACCTTCCACAAACAGCTCACTGCCGCTGGTTTTCAGCTCAAAGGCAATGGCTGGTATGCCACTGACTTCAAAGGCGGCTCCTCCAGCACGTCTGCCCCTGCCGTAGCAGGCGCTGGCGCCGGTGCTGCTTCAACATCCTCCGACGCAGGCGGCTCGGCCCCGTCTGCCGAACCCAGTGCCTCGGCAGCGCCAGCGGCTTGCGGTGCTTCTTGTGCCTGTCACTGAGATCAACTGAATGAACCTGAAACTCCGTCATTATTTCTTGACCGGCATGCTGGTTTGGTTGCCCATGGGTGTGACTGTGTGGTTGCTGACTTGGCTTGTGGGCACCATGGACGGTATTTTCTTGGCTGTTCTAGGTGCTCTGGATGCCATCATTCCTGGCATGCACGCTTTGGCAGACTCACTGCGCAATGTGCCTGGCTTGGGCGTACTTTTGGTGGCCTTGGTCATCTTGGGTACCGGTATTTTCGTGGCCAATATTTTTGGCCAATGGTGGTTGCGCCAATGGTCCAAAGTGATCACCCGCATTCCAGTGGTCAACAGCATTTACTCGAGTGTCAAACAGGTGGCAGACACCTTGTTTTCGGGCAGTGGCAACGCTTTTTCCAAAGCGTTGTTGGTTCAATACCCCCATCAAGGATCATGGACCATTGCCTTTTTAACAGGTGCACCTGGTGGCCAAGTGGCGCGTCACTTGCCAGGCGATTGCGTCAGTGTGTACGTGCCCACCACACCCAATCCCACGTCGGGTTTCTTTTTGATGATGCCGCGCAGCAACGTGGTTGAACTCGACATGAGTGTGGACGATGCACTCAAGTACATCATTTCGATGGGCGTCGTGGTGCCGGGTGGACCAGGCGCTTTGCCTGGCAAATCAGTTCCTGACACCGCTCAGTCGGCCTCTTCAAATTCTCTGTAAGTGGGTTTCGACCCACTTCAATTTTTCAACTGAAAGATCCTCTCCATGTCTATGCGTTCACACTACTGCGGTCTCGTCACCGAAGCCCTGATGGGCCAAACCGTCACTTTGTGCGGTTGGGTCAATCGCCGTCGTGACCACGGTGGCGTGATCTTCGTTGACGTGCGTGACCGCGAAGGTTATGTGCAAGTGGTGTGCGACCCCGATCGCGCTGACATGTTCAAAACGGCCGAAGGTTTGCGCAACGAGTTTTGCATTCAAATCAAAGGCTTGGTGCGCGCACGTCCTGAAGGCACCACCAACGACAACCTCAAAAGCGGCAAGATTGAAATCTTGTGCCATGAGCTGACGGTGCTCAACCCATCGGTCACGCCGCCTTTCTTGTTGGACGACGACAACCTGTCTGAAACCACACGCCTCACACACCGTGTGCTGGACCTGCGCCGTCCTTACATGCAAAACAACCTGATGCTGCGCTACAAAGTGGCCATGGAAGTGCGCAAGTTTTTGGACGAGCATGGTTTCATCGACATCGAAACGCCCATGCTGACCAAGAGCACGCCCGAAGGCGCACGCGATTACTTGGTGCCCAGCCGTGTGCACGATGGTCAGTTCTTTGCGCTGCCCCAGTCGCCCCAGTTGTTCAAGCAATTGCTGATGGTGGCCGGCTACGACCGTTACTACCAAATCACCAAGTGCTTCCGCGACGAAGACTTGCGCGCCGACCGTCAGCCCGAATTCACGCAGATCGATATCGAAACGTCCTTTTTGGGTGAACAAGACATTCGTGACATGTTCCAAGGCATGATCAGCCAAGTGTTCAAGAAGGTGTTGAACATTGACTTGGGCGTTTTCCCGGTCATGGCGTACGCCGAAGCGATGCACCGTTTCGGTTCTGACAAGCCCGACTTGCGCGTCAAGTTGGAGTTCACTGAACTGACCGACATCATGGGCGATGTGGACTTCAAAGTGTTCAGCACACCTGCCACCACCCCCGGTGGTCGTGTGGTGGCCTTGCGCATACCCGGTGGCTCCGAGATCAGCCGCGGCGAGATCGATGGCTACACCGAATTCGTCAAGATCTATGGTGCCAAAGGATTGGCCTGGATCAAGGTCAATGAAGTGGCCAAAGGTCGTGACGGTTTGCAAAGCCCCATCGTCAAGAACTTGCACGATGCCGCCATTGCAGAAATTCTGAAGCGCACTCACGCACAAGATGGCGACATCTTGTTCTTTGGTGCCGACAAAGCCAAAGTGGTCAACGATGCCATGGGTGCTTTGCGCCTCAAAATTGGTCACAGCGAATTCGCCAAAAAATCAGGTCTGTTTGAAGACCGCTGGGCGCCAATGTGGGTGGTCGATTTCCCCATGTTCGAGTACGACGACGAGTCACAGCGTTACACCGCCGTGCATCACCCTTTCACAGCCCCCAAAGACGGTCACGAAGACTGGATGGTCACAGCACCCGAGAAGTGCATTGCCAAAGGCTATGACATGGTCTTGAACGGTTGGGAAATTGGCGGTGGTTCTGTGCGTATTCACCGCGCCGACGTGCAGCAAAAAGTATTTGACGCTTTGAAGATCACGCCCGAAGAAGCGCAACTCAAATTCGGCTTCTTGCTCGACGCTTTGCAA
>RFVJ01000056.1 GCA_009928125.1 Betaproteobacteria bacterium | reverse complement strand
GTCGGTCGGTTGGACCGAACCACGCGGCGTTGCCCATGGTCCATTGCTAGAGTCTGTAGGCGGTCAATGGATCGCCAAATTGCTGATCGAAACCAAAGCCGTCCCCTCGTCTGTCGTCAAGCGCAAAGCCGAGTTACAGGCCAAGGACATTGAGGAGAAAACCGGCCGCAAACCCGGTAAAAAAGAGCAACGCGACATGCGCGAAGACATTTTGCACAGCCTGTTGCCCCAAGCCTTTGCCAAGCAAGCTGCCGTCATGGTGTGGATCAACCCCAAAGACCGCTTACTGGCCATCGATGCGGCCAGCTCCAGCAAGGCCGACGAGGTGATCACCCAATTGGTGCGGGCATTGCCAGGGCTCGACCTCAACTTGTTGCAAACGGCCATGTCACCTCAAACCGGCATGGCCGCTTGGTTGTTGGCCACCGACTCGCAAGATTTGCCCCCTGCTTTGAGTGTAGAAAAAGAATGCGTTCTCAAATCAGGTTCTGAAGACCAACCCATGGTCAAGTACACCCGCCACGTGCTCAACACCGACGAAGTGCGCAAACATGTGCGCGAGGGAAAGTTGCCCACGCAATTGGGCCTCAGTTGGGAAGGCAAAGCCAGTTTTGTGCTCACTGACAATTTGCAATTTAAAAAAGTCAACTTTCTAGACGGCACAGAACCTGAAGCCATCGACCACCAAGGCGATGACAAGTTCGATGCCGATGTGGTCCTGAGCACCGGCACCTTGGGCCCACTCATCCAAGACCTGGTCAACGCACTGGGTGGCGAGCATGTGTTTGCAGAAGCCAACCCTTCCGAGCAAGGCCCTCCCTTTTAAGCCTCAACGAGGTGCCACCCTTCGACTTCATCACACAGGAACTGGACCATGTTAGCTGTCATTGCCATTTGCATCGGTGCTTGCCTAGGCGCATTGGCGCGTTGGCAATTGGGCTTGTGGCTCAACCCCAGCACATCCGGTGAGGGTTTGCTGCCATGGGGCACCTTGGCCGCCAACTTGATAGGCGGGTACCTCATTGGCGTGTGCGTTGGCATTTTTCAAAACATGCCTCAACTTGCACCCGAATGGCGCTTGTTGTGTGTCACGGGCTTTTTAGGCGCACTGACCACCTTTTCGACGTTTTCCGCCGAAGTGGTGGGCATGCTGCAACAAGGGCGACTGGTCCTGGCCTTGTTCACGGCAGGCGTCCATTTGCTGGGCTCCTTGGTTTTGACTTATTTGGGGCTCTACACTGTCAAATTACTTGGTATTAGTCCTATGCCCTAAATCAGGGGAATGAGGTCTACTGCAACATTGTTTGGTTTTACTTGGAGCACTTATGACCCTGAATCACATTGCACGTCGCCTGGCCCTGGGCGTGGCTGTCGCCCTTCCCATGGCTTTGACCGTCAGCACCAGCGCACAAGCGCAAGCTTTCTTCCGCATTGGCACTGGCGGTACAGCTGGCACTTATTACCCTGTGGGTGGCATGATCGCCAACGCCATTTCCGTCCCAGGCAAACTCATTGCCACAGCGCAAGCCACCAACGGCTCTGTGGCCAATGTCAATGGCGTGGCCAGCGGCGCCATGGAATCAGGTTTCTCGCAGTCTGACGTCGCCACATGGGCCCAAAAAGGCACCGGCATCTACGAAGGCAAGCCCAACATCCCCGATTTGCGTCTCATTGCCAACCTCTACCCTGAAACCATTCATGTGGTGGTCAAAAAATCCTCTGGCATCAAGAGCATTGCCGAACTCAAAGGCAAGCGCGTTGCCTTGGACGAGCCAGGCTCTGGCACCTTGGTCAATGCCCGCTTGATCTTGGCGGCTTACAACATCAAAGAATCCGAAATCAAGCCTGAGTACATCAAGCCCAACCAAGCGGCCGACAAAATGAAAGACGGCGCTTTGGATGCCTTCTTCTTTGTGGGCGGCGCACCTGCTGGCGCCATTGCTGAATTGGCTTCTAGCGGTGGCGGCATTGCCTTGTTGCCCATTGAGGGTGCACAAGCGCAAGCTTTGCGCAGCACCAGCTCCTTCTTTGCCAACGACAGCGTACCTGCCGGCACCTACAAAGATGTGGACAGCGTGAACACCTTGTCAGTAGGGGCTCAGTGGGTCACCAGCGCCAAAGCTGACACCGAAACCATCTACCAAATCACCAAAGCTTTGTACAGCGAGTCCACCCAAAAAGCATTGGCCGCCGGTCACGCCAAGGGCAAGCTGATCACCCTGAAAAATGCCGTGCAAGGTGCTGGCATTCCTTTCCACCCCGGTGCAGAAAAGTTCTACCGCGAAGCGGGTGTCTTGAAATAATTGAACGCTTTGTTAAATGCCAACGGGCGGGTTAACCTCAGGTTAACTCGCCCGTTACTACTTGAAGTTTCCAGAGTATTCACATGACCGCTGCCACCCTGCTCCCCGACGATCAAAAATTACAAGAACTCGAAGAACAGTTTGATCCCGAGATGCGCTTTCGGCCCACCTTGCCGCCCGCCACGCAAATCGTCAAATGGCTCCTGATCGCCCTGTCTTGCTTTCACTACTACACCGCAGGCTTTGGCTTGCTCCAAGAAATCACGCACCGCGGTGTGCACTTGGCCTTTGTGTTGGGCATGATTTTTTTGGTGTTTGCATTCAGTAGCGCCTCTGCCCATCGCGACCTCAAAAGTTCGTTTTTAAATCCAGGTGGCGTGCCCCTGGTGGACTGGCTCTTGGCCGGCGCCTGCGCATTGAGCGTGCTCTACATTCCCTATGTCTTTGATGACCTGATGTTCCGCGTGGGCAATCCCAGCAACATGGACGTCATCATGGGCAGCATTTTGTTCATCACTTTGCTGGAGGCCACCCGACGCTCCATGGGTTGGCCGCTGCCGCTGATTGCCATTGGTTTCACGGTCTATGCTTTGTTAGGTCCCTATTTCCCTGGCTTGCTCAGGCATGCCGGTGCCAATTGGTCGATGATGATCAACCACCAGTACCTCACCAGCCAAGGCATTTACGGCGTGGCAGTTGGCGTGGTAGCCACCTATGTTTTCCACTTTGTGTTGTTTGGCGTGATGGCCACACGCATTGGCTTGGGTCAGTTGTTCTTGGATGTCGCCTCTAGCATTGCCGGTCGCTATGCGGGGGGTCCTGCCAAGGTCAGCGTATTTGGCTCCGCCCTGTTTGGCATGTTGAGTGGTTCGTCCGTGGCCAATGCCGTCACAGTAGGCTCGCTCACCATTCCCGCCATGATTCGGGTGGGCTACAAAAAACACTTTGCAGCGGCGGTCGAAGCAGCCTCATCCACAGGCGGACAAATCACACCACCCGTGTTGGGTGCTGCAGCGTTCTTGATGATCGAATTCTTGAACGTGCCTTATCAAACCATCATTGCCGCATCGGTGGTGCCTGCGTTCATGCACTTCTTCGGCGTCTTCATGCAAGTGCACTTTGAAGCCAAACGGTATGGCCTGCGAGGACTCACAGAAGAAGAAATGCCACGTTTGGCCGAGTCACTCAAAATGCGTTGGCCCACCCTGATTCCTTTGGGCTTGCTGATCAGCATTTTGGTTTCAGGTCGCACGCCTTATTTGGCCGCCTTTGTGGGCATCAGCTCCTGCGCCATTGTGGGCATGTCCACCCAAATCAGTGGCAATCAGCTCAAGAACTGGGCCCTCTTGGTGGTCATGCACGCCATCTTGATGACCATCGCCTTCTCCGACTTTGGCAATGACAACAGCACCATCAAATTGATCTTGTTTGCATTGGCCTTGATCGTTGGCGCAGTTGCCTATGTCTGGGCGGGTGTGCGCGGTCGCATTGAACCGCATGTGTTGATCGAAGCCCTCGAAACGGGTGCCAAATATGCCTTGGCGGTGGGTGCTGCGGCCGCCACCGTGGGCATCGTGATTGGTGTGGTCACACTCACTGGCGTGGGCTTCAAGATCAGCTACATCATCACACAAGCAGCGCAAACCATTTCTGCGTTCATGAGCGGCTGGATTCCTGCCGATTGGGCGTCCTTGAACACGCTCACCTTGCTTGCAGCGCTCACCATGACCGGTCTGGTTTGTATTTTGATGGGCTGCGGTGTGCCCACCACAGCCACTTACATCATCATGGTCACAGTGGCTGCACCCACACTGGTGGGCTTGGGTGTTGAACCCTTGGTGGCGCACTTCTTTGTGTTCTATTACGGCGTGTTGGCCGACATCACGCCACCTGTGGCACTGGCCGCTTACGCGGCGGCAGGCATGGCTGGCAGCGACCCCTTTAAAACAGGCAACACCGCATTCCGTTTAGGTCTGGCCAAAGCCTTGGTGCCCTTTGTATTTGTGTTCTCACCATCATTGCTGTTGGTGGCCAAGGGCTTCACATGGGAAAGTTTCATCATCACCTTCACAGGTTGCATCATGGGCATCACTTTAATGGCTGCTGCCTTGAGCAAGTTTCTGATGGTTGAAATGCGGCGCTGGGAACAACTGTCGTGTTTGTTTGCAGCCCTGCTCATGATTGCGCCCAGCCTGACAGCCACCTTGGTGGGCGTGGCGCTGGTCATTCCCATGATGGTGAATCAGTTCAGAAGGTCAAAATTGACCTAGGCATCACAAGATCGCACCCTTGCAATGTGTTGAACAAAAAGCCCTTGCCAATTCGCAAGGGCTTTTTCATTCATTGGCGGCTTTGTCAAGCACAGGGTTATCTCGCAAGCTCAAGACTTTCAAACCAGTGGCCATTTCAATGGCCGACTGGTAGGGGGGCAGGTTGGTGCATTCCAGCACCAGGGTTTTGAGTTGCGGCGATTCTTGGACCAACGACAGGGCTGCGGCCACCACTTCCTGCTGCGCTTGATCTGCATCCAGATGCGCTTGATTGCCCAAAATACTTTGACAGAAGTGACCATCGGGCGGCATGCCTTTCACCACCAAACGACGCACCAGGTGGGGTCCCAAGCCAGCACCCGCCCAATGCAGGGGCGTCAAACTGTGGGCATCGATGCTCAACACACCCACATGCTGCTCTCTGTGCAGCAATTCTGGCAACAGACACAAGCTGGATGTGATGACGGGAACAGGCGACAACGCTTGCAATTCTTGCTGCCAAAGCACCAAAAAACCGCAGCTGGTGGTGATGGCCGTGGCGCCTTTTTGAACCAAAGTTTGAACCGCATCCGCAAACAAAGGGGCAAAGCTACTTTGCTTGAAGGCCAGTTGCTGTTTCACAATCAATTCGGGCAAAGCGCCCTGCACCACCACCTCTAGAACATGCGGCCCCCAACTGCTGGCCAACCCCAAATCACCTGGCAACCTCGGAAAATGTGCATCGAGTTTGATCAAACCCAACGCTGGGTGGGGTAATGCAGTAGTGGAAGGCATTGTTTTTGGGTTTATGCTCAGGGGTCTTACATTTTCGATTTTCTAGGAGAAAGCATGATTCGCAAAGCACTCATTTGCCTATTCAGCATGACCGCTGTCGGTGCCGTCATGGCCCAAACCAAGTGGGATTTGCCCGCCGCTTATCCCGCCACCAATTTTCACACTGAAAACTTGGCGCAGTTTGCTGCAGACATTGACAAAGCCACGGGTGGCAAATTGAAAATCACGGTGCACGCCAACGCTTCTCTGTTCAAAGCCAACGAAATCAAACGTGCGGTTCAAGGTGGCCAAGCGCCCATTGGCGAAGTGCTGTTGGCCAATTTTGAAAATGAAAACCCCCTGTACGGCGCCGATGGCATTCCTTTCTTGGCCACCAGCTATGCCGACTCCAAGCGTTTGTCAGAAGTGCAAAAGCCCTACTTGGACAAATTGCTGGGCTCCCAAGGCATGAAGTTGCTGTACACCATTGCTTGGCCTCCCCAAGGCATCTATGTGAAAAAAGAAATCTCTTCTGTGGCTGACATGCGTGGCCTGAAGTGGCGTGCTTACAGCCCTGCAACAGGCAAGATTGCAGAATTGATTGGCGCACAGCCAGTCACCATTCAGGCTGCCGAGTTGTCGCAAGCCTTGGCCACGGGCGTGGTGGAAAGCTACATGAGCTCGGGCTCGACAGGCTATGACAGCAAAACCTACGAAAGCATCAAGTACTGGTATGACACCCAAGCTTGGTTGCCCAAAAATGCTGTCATCGTGAACAAGAAAGCCTTTGACGCTTTGGACGCCAGCACCCAAGCCGCTGTCATCAAAGCCGCAGCCGACGCGGAAGCCCGTGGCTGGAAAATCAGCGAAGAGAAAAACGATTGGTACAAAAAAGCCCTGACGGAAAAAGGCATGAAGATCATGACGCCTTCTCCCAAGCTGATCGCCGACCTGAAACAAGTGGGCGCCATCATGCTGGCCGATTGGCAAAAGAAAGCCGGCCCGGATGGTGAGGCCATGATTGCCGCATTCAACAAAACTTCTGCCGCTGCTGCCAAACCTGCCGCAAAGAAGTAATTGATGCGTCGACTTTTAGACCGGCTCTATTTGTGGTCAGGGTACCTGGGTGCCCTCTTCATCGTGGCCATTTGCGTGGCCATGGTGGGCCAAAGCATCTTGCGTGAAATGGGTGTGCGAACGGGCGCCGTCAACGATGTGGTGTCTTGGTTCTGTGCGGCGGCCGCCTTTTTCACCATGGCCCATGCCTTCAAACATGGCGACTTCGTGCGCGTCACCTTGATGCTTGAATCGGCCAGCCCTGCCAACCGCAGGCGGCTAGAGTTGGTCTCCTTGTTCATTGGCAGTGTGGCCACAGCCTATTTGGCTTGGTCCGCTTGCCTTTTCACTTACGAGAGCTGGGAGTTCAATGACATGGCGCAAGGCATGTTGCCCATGCCCTTGTGGATTCCGCAATTGAGTTTTGCGTTTGGTGCTGTGTTGTTGTGGGTTGCCGTCGTCGACGAATTGCAACTGGTGCTGCGCGGTGAGACACCCACTTTTGTTCGCGCTGTGGAAGAACGCCACGCCAAGGGCGATTTTTCTTCGGACATTTAATGACCACTTTAGCAATTGGCGGCTTGCTGCTGTTCATCATGTTGTTGCTGCTGAGCGGCGGCGTTTGGATTGCCATGACCTTGGCCATTTGCGGCTGGGTAGGACAAGCATTTTTCACCTCCACCCAGCCTGGCAAAAACTTATTTTCTGCCTTTTGGGAAAGCAATGCGTCTTGGGAACTGGCAGCCTTGCCTCTGTTTGTCTGGATGGGCGAAATTTTGTTTCGCACCAAACTCAGCGAGGAAATGTTTGAAGGACTGCGGCCTTGGCTGAATCGCATTCCAGGACGCTTGATGCACACCACAGTGTTGGGTTGTGGCATTTTTGGCTCTGTCTCGGGCTCCTCAGCCGCTACTTGCGCCACCATCAGCAAAGTGGCCCTGCCCGAGTTGATGAAGCGCGGTTACGACGAAAAAATTGCCCTTGGCTCATTGGCCACTGCTGGCACCTTGGGCATCTTGATTCCACCTTCCATCACCATGGTGGTCTACGCTGTTGCTGCTGACGCCTCCATCATCCGAATTTTTTTGGCCGGCTTTCTGCCTGGCTTCTTGTTGATGGCCTTGTTCAGCGGTTACATCATCTGGTGGAGCTTGCGCCATCCCGAGAAAGTGCCGGCGGCCGATCCACCGTCTACTTTCATGGAAAAGATCAAGCAATCTGGCAATCTCATTCCTTGCGGCGCCCTCATTGTGTTTGTCTGCTGGGTGTTGATTGCGGGTTATGCCACAGCAACTGAATGTGCTGCTTATGGTGTGGTGGGCTCCTTGGCATTGGCGCTGTGGTCGCGCAGCCTCACTTGGGAAAACTTCTGGGAAGGCTTGATGGGCACCACCCGCACCAGCTGCATGATCATGTTCATCTTGGCAGGCGCTGCCTTCTTGACCAAAACCATGGCTTTTACGGGCATTCCCCGCGAATTGGCCGATTGGGTCAACAGCATGCAGCTCTCGCCAATTGCTTTGATTGCTGTGCTCACTGTGGTCTATTTGATTTTGGGCACCGCCTTGGACGGCATCAGCATGATCGTGCTCACCAGCGCCGTGGTCTTGCCCATGATTCAAAAGGCCGGCTTTGACCTGATCTGGTTTGGCATCTTCATTGTGCTGCTGGTCGAAATTGCCGAAGTCACGCCGCCTGTAGGGTTCAATTTGTTCGTTTTGCAAAACATGACTGGCAAAGACAGCAACACCATCGCCAAGGCAGCCATTCCATTCTTCATGTGCCTGGTGGTTTGCATCGTTCTCATCACCGTTTTTCCGCAAATCGTCACCTACCTGCCCGATGTTGTGATGGGCGCCGACAAATAACGGCAAACTCGTCTGGCAAGGCGGTGCAAAGCCAGATGATTTCAGTCGGATTTTTCCTAAGGGAAAGTCCTAGAAAAATCTGCCTTTTGGCATGCTCTACTAGTGGACTGAATTCAAAAAGAGGAGTCCCGCATGCAGGTTCAAATGAAGGTCAACGGCAAATCAGTGTCCGTTGATGCCGCACCCAACACATTGCTCGTCAACGCTTTGCGCGAGCACCTCAAACTCACTGGCACCCATGTGGGCTGTGACACCGCTCAGTGCGGTGCTTGTACCGTGCATGTCAACGGCCGCGCAGTCAAGTCTTGCAACATGCTCACTGCGCAAGCCCAAGGCGCTGAAGTCACCACCATCGAAGGCATGGCCAAACCCGATGGCAGCATGCACCCCATGCAAGCTGCTTTCAAAGAGTGCCACGGCTTGCAGTGCGGTTTCTGCACGCCTGGCATGGTCATGAGCGCGGTCGACATCGCCAACCGCCACCCCCATGCCGGTTACCAAAACATCGTCAAGGCCGTGCAGCAAGGTTCTGCTGCCATGAAAGCTTAAGGAGTTCATCATGGGTGCATCAGATTTTTCCAAACTTCCTCACATCGGTGAAGCCCTGCGTCGCAAGGAAGACTACCGCTTCCTCACAGGCGCTGGCAACTACACCGACGACATTCGCCTGGACAACATGACGCACGCGGTGTTCGTGCGTTCTCCCCACGCGCACGCCAACATCAAAAGCATCAACAAAGCAGCAGCCTTGGCCGCACCAGGTGTGGTGGCCGTGCTCGATGGCCCCGATGTGGTCGACGCCAAGATCAATGGCCTGCCTTGCGGATGGCTGATCACCGACACCAGCGGCAAACCCATGAACGAGCCGCCCCACCCCATCCTTGCCAACGGCAAGGTTCGCTATGTGGGCGACCACGTGGCCATGGTGGTGGCTGAAACTTTGGAGCAAGCCAAAAACGCTGCCGAATTGGTTGAAGTGGATTACGAAGTCTTGCCAGCCGTGGTGGATGTGCGCCAAGCCAAAACGGCCACCCCTTTGCACGCAGAAGCGCCCAACAACCATTGCTACAACTGGGCCATTGGCGACAAGGCAGTTGTCGATGCCGCCTTTGCCAACGCAGCGCATGTCACGAAGCTTGACCTCATCAACAACCGTCTGGCGCCCAACCCCATGGAGCCACGTGCTGCCATTGGCAGCTACAACCGCGCCAGCGACGAGTACACCTTGTACGTGTCCAACCAAAATCCGCACGTCGAGCGTCTGCTCATGACGGCATTTGTGTTGGGCTTGCCTGAACACAAAGTCCGCGTGATTGCCCCTGATGTGGGCGGCGGTTTTGGCGCCAAAATTTACTTGTACGCCGAAGATGTGTGTCTCACTTGGGCTTCTAAAAAGCTCAACCGCAACATCAAATGGAACTGTGATCGATCAGAAGCTTTCTTAAGCGATGCCCACGGTCGTGACCACGCTAGCCACGCCGAATTGGCCCTCGACAAAGACGGCAAGTTCTTGGCATTGCGCGTGCACACCGACGCCAACTTGGGCGCGTATTTGTCGACGTTCTCCACTGCAGTGCCCACCATTTTGTACGCCACTTTGTTGGCTGGACAATACGCCACACCACAAATTTATGTGGAAGTAGACGCTTGGTTCACCAACACAGCGCCAGTTGATGCTTATCGCGGCGCTGGTCGCCCAGAAGCCACTTACTTGCTCGAGCGCATCGTCTCCCGTGCAGCTTTCGAGTTGGGCATGACGCAAGACGCCATTCGCAGCAAGAACTTCATCACACAGTTCCCGTACCAAACGCCAGTGGCTTTGCAGTACGACACCGGCGATTTCCACGCCCTTATGAATCATGCCAACAAGTTGGGTGACCTGGCGGGCTTCCCTGCACGCAAAGCGGCCAGTGCCGCCAAAGGTTTGCTGCGCGGCATTGGTTACTCCAGCTACATCGAAGCTTGTGGCTTGGCCCCCAGCAATGTGGCAGGTGCATTGGGCGCTCGCGCTGGTTTGTTTGAATGCGGCGAAGTGCGCGTGCACCCCACTGGCAGCGTGACCGTGTTCACCGGCTCCCACAGCCATGGTCAAGGTCATGAAACCACCTTTGCACAGGTGGTGGCAGCGCGCTTGGGCATTCCCGTAGAAAACGTCGACATCGTTCACGGCGACACCGGCCGCGTGCCATTCGGCATGGGCACTTACGGCTCACGTTCTATTTCTGTCGGCGGTGCCGCGCTCATGCGTGCCCTCGACAAAATTGAAGCCAAGGCCAAGAAAATTGCAGCCCACCTCATGGAAGCGGGTGATGCAGACATTGAATTCGCCAATGGTGAATTCAGCGTCAAAGGCACCGACAAGAAAGTTCCTTTCGGTTCCGTTGCGCTCACGGCCTATGTGCCACACAACTACCCTCTGGACAAGTTGGCTATGACCCCACCAACTTCACATTCCCTGCTGGCACTTACATCTGCGAAGTTGAAATTGACCCGCAAACTGGCGTCACCAAAATCGACAAGTTCACAGCCGTGGACGACTTCGGCACCATCATCAATCCCATGATTGTGGAAGGCCAAGTGCACGGCGGCTTGGTGCAAGGCATTGGCCAAGCGCTGATGGAACACTGTGTGTATGACAAAGAAACCGGTCAACTCTTAACCGGTTCTTTCATGGACTACACAATGCCCCGCGCCGACGACTTCCCTGAGTTTGCCATTGGCCATGAGTGCACACCTTGCACCACCAATCCTTTGGGCACCAAAGGTTGCGGCGAAGCGGGTGCCATTGGTTCACCGCCTGCGGTCATCAACGCTGTGCTCGATGCACTGGCACCGCTTGGCGTCAAAGACTTTGACATGCCTGCCACACCCCACCGTGTGTGGGAAGCCATTCAAGCCGCCAAGGCCTAATTCAAAATTCGGAGTATTCACCATGTACGCATTCAA
>RFVJ01000055.1 GCA_009928125.1 Betaproteobacteria bacterium | reverse complement strand
CCTGCCAAGGCCCCCACGGCGGGCTCCAAACTCAGCAAGATGCTGAAGGTTTGCTTGGGCAAATGTTTGAGCGAATACATTTCCAAACTGTAGGGAATGGCGCTGGAAAGCAATGCAATGCCCAAGCCCATCAGCATCCACTCCACGTTCAACAAAGCAGTACCGGCCACGCTGATGCCAAAAGGCGTGACCAGCATGGCCGCCACCAGCATGCCCATCGGCGTGGCAAAGGCACCAATGCGATCCGCCACGCGCTGACCCAACACGATGTACATGGCCCAGCAGAAGCCTGCGCCCAAAGCGAAGGCAATGCCGACAGGGTCCAGCGCGCTGGCGCTGCCCGCGTCCATGGCGGGTGACAAAGGCAAGATCAAACCCATGCCCGTGACGGCCAACACAATCCAAACAAAATCAAGCGGCTTTTTGGAAGACCACAAAGCGACTGCCAAGGGGCCTGTGAACTCAATGGCAATGGCCAAACCAAAGGGCACGGTTTTGATGGCGCTGTAAAACAACAAGTTCATGATGCCCAAGGTCGCACCAAACAGCACCAGGTGGGGCGCATCGGCCCAGGTCCAAGCACGGCGCCAAGGCCGCCAAAAGGCCATGAGCAAGACCGTCGAAAAAATCAGGCGGTAGGTGGTGGTGCCTTCTGCGCCGACATGCGGAAACAAGCTTTTGGCCAATGAGGTGCCTGCACACAAGGTGATTAAACTCCCCATCAGGGCGGCAACTGGAAGAAATGGGAATCGCAAGTTTTATTTTCCGAAAGATGGGCGCATCATAACGGGGTGTTCGTTGATTGAAAGTTCAAAGCCATGTCGCAAACCAATGCTTATGCCAATTTCGCCAAAAAAATAGCACACGTGTGTGGCAAGCCACGCACCTTTTCTCTGGCCGTGGCCGTGATCGCTGTGTGGATCGTCACGGGACCCTTGTTTGCTTTCAGTGACACTTGGCAATTGGTCATCAACACAGGAACCACCATCGTCACGTTTCTGATGGTGTTCTTGATTCAAAACACACAGAACCGCGACACGGAAGCCATTCAATTGAAGTTGGACGAATTGATCCGAGCCACGCACGGCGCACACAATGCCCTGTTGGACTTGGAAGAGTTAGAGGAAGACAGCCTTGATGCGTTCAAGCGCAAGTACCTAGCTCTTGCCGAACAGGCGCGGCAACAATTGGTCAAAGGTCAATTGGACACCGATACACCCGAACCTTGAGATTCCAAAACGATGGGCTGTCCATGCGGTGTGCGCGCCGCAGCATCTTCCCACGCATGTTCCAAGTCATGAATTTGTTCGGCTGTGCCCAATTGTTTGGCGAGCACCATGGCTTCCAATGCATTGAGCCAGTGGGTGTAATAAGTGGTGCCGGTGTCTGCATCGCCTGCCGCTTGTGCATTGCGAATTTCCTGCGTCAGGGCCGCGGCCCATTCGGGCCAAGTGAACAAGCCTTTTTCGTGCAAATGCAATGTCATGGCAAAGGCATGCGCTTGCCAAGGTTCTGAAAACACGGCTCCTTGGTTGTTGGGATCGGGCAGCGGCATTTGACCGCCGCAATGTTGGGCCATCTCTTCAAGTGTCAGGTGGGTGTTGTGCATACAGTTTGTGTCCAAGTGAGCGCTTGACCAGGCTTTAAGTTACCGCTTCTAAATAAGACTCCCATGCGTCCACAGTCACCTCCACGTTGGGGTCGCTGTGTTCCCCCCAAAGGGTGTTGCCTTTGAACACCACGGTGTACAACCATTGCACGGGTACATTGAATGGGGGCGTGGCGCGCAGGGTGTGACCATCGGGAAATACATGGCCACCATGCACACGAACGATGGTTCCAACGTGGCCGCGAACATAACGCGGCAAGCGGGTGTGACCTGGAGGGTGCATGTTGCGGGCGCGAACTTCTTGGCCGACCTGGAACAAGGCGGGTGGGTCGATGGGCCGCGCCGTGGGGCTTCCCGCTTTCAATGCGGCATCGACAGTCTCGCGGGTGAGGACTTGCTTGACGGGAACGGGCGGGTGCGTCATTTGACCGTTGACAAGTTCTGCTTGCGTGACCATGCCGCGCGCCAGCAGGAGTTGTTCAAGGGCCCGAATCCATATTTCGTAATAGCTGCTGGACAAGTAAACGGCCGGTGGCAAGGACTCGCGTGCTGAGCGACTCAGGTCGATGTTCCACTGACCGCTGGCACCCATGGCCACTGTGACCGCCATGGCCCGACGCTCCCAGCCTGCGTGGAACAGGGGCTCGTTTTGTTCGACGTGCACGGGGCCAAAACCTTGTTGGCCACCCATGTCATGGACGCCGTTCATGCCAGTGCCGTCCCAATCATGGCGTCACGCGTGACCCTCTTGGCCAACTCAGCTTGCGACAAATTCTCCGTGTTTGCGGGGCGACGGGGCAAGACCAAATAGCGGACTTCAGCGGTGGAATCCCAAACCCGAATGCGGGTGCTTTCGGGCAAGCTCACACCAAAGTCGGCCAGCACTTTGCGTGGCTCCAGCACGGCACGCGACCGATAAGCCGCACTTTTGTACCAAACCGGCGGCAAGCCCAAGACCGTCCAGGGGTAGCAACTGCAAAGGGTGCAAACCACCATGTTGTGCAGCTCGGGCGTGTTTTCAACCACCACCATGTGTTCGCCTTGGCGACCTGTGAAGCCCAAAGAAGCGATGGCCGCCGTGGCGTCTTTCAACAACCACGCTTTGAAGTCGGGTTCGACCCAAGCCTTGGCGACCACTTGAGCGCCGTTGTGAGGGCCAACTTCGGTTTCGTAGGTTTCAATGATGCGATCGATGGCAGCAGGGTCGATGTAGCCTTTTTGGGTGAGCAGGGTTTCAAGGGCACGGACCCGGATGTCCATCTCACTGAGGGTGGAATGGTCGTGATCGTGGTCATGATCGTGTTCTTGAGAGTGGCTGGCCATGGTCGTCTCCCGAGTTGGACAAGGTCTTTGGGGCTCATCATAGCCCCGCATACAATCCATGGTTGGCCCAAATGGTTGCTTTCATGCCGCCATCAAGGGATTTTTGTTGATAGATCAGTGGAGTTCGATGATGTTCATTTCATCCGCATTTGCCCAAACCGCCCCCGCAGCTGCCGCAGCGGGTGGAGACATGCAGTCGTCTTTGATGAGCATGTTGCCCTTGCTCTTGATGTTTGTGGTGTTGTATTTCGTCATGATTCGCCCTCAAATGAAGAAGCAAAAAGAACACAAGGCCATGATCGATGCGCTCGCCAAAGGCGATGAAATCATCACGGCGGGTGGCTTTTTAGGCAAAGTCAGCAAGCTGGGCGACAGCTTTTTGAGCATCGAAATTGCCAATGGTGTGGAGGTTCAAATGCAACGTTCCGCCGTGGTGCAAGTCTTGCCCAAAGGCACAATCAAGTAAAGGTCTGAAAAGGCAAGCCATGGCGTGCTTGCGCTGACAAGGCGCTCATCCGTTGTGCCCATCTTGGGCACATGCTGTGGGAACTTTCATTCCGTGCTTTTTTTTCATCTATGAAGCGGCTGCCATCATGAACCGTTATCCGGTCTGGAAATTTGCGATCATCGTGATCGCTTTGTTGCTGGGCGTGGTCTACACCTTGCCCAACTTTTTTGGTGAGGCACCGGCGGTGCAGGTGTCATCGTCCAAGATGAGCGCCAAAGTCGACGACGCCACCTTGGCGCGCGTCACCGACGCGATCAAAGCCGCCAATGTGCCTGTGGCCGCGTTAACACTGGAAGGCAATTCCATCAAGGCAAGGTTTGAAAGCACCGAGCAACAACTCAAAGCCAAGGATGCCATTCAAAAGGCGCTGATTCCAGAAGGCACAGAGAATGGTTACGTGGTGGCTTTGAATTTGCTGTCTCGCTCGCCCGCTTGGCTCACGTCCTTGCACGCAGCCCCCATGTACTTGGGCCTGGACTTGCGCGGGGGTGTGCACTTCATGTTGCAAGTTGACATGAAAGCAGCCCTCACACAAAAAACCGATTCATTGGCTGGCGACATCCGCACCGCGCTGCGTGAAAAAGACGTGCGCCATGGCGGCATTGCCCGCAACGGTCAAAGCATTGAGGTTCGCGTGCGCGATCAAGCGAGTTCAAAATCACAGCCACCATCAAGCCTGAGGCTGCACGCCGTGTCCAAGAACAGGCTTTGAAACAAAACATCACCACCCTGCACAACCGCATCAATGAATTGGGCGTGGCCGAGCCTGTGATTCAACAGCAAGGCTTGGACCGCATTGTGGTTCAGTTGCCAGGCGTGCAAGACACTGCCAAAGCCAAAGACATTTTGGGTCGCACGGCCACCTTGGAGGTGCGCTTGGTCGACGAGAGCAGCGAAGCCCGTTCAGCTGAGCAAACCAATGGCATGGTGCCTTTTGGTTCTGAGCGTTATTTAGAACGCAATGGCCAGCCCGTGATTGTGAAGAAGCAAGTGATTTTGACGGGTGACAACCTGACCGATGCACAGCCTGGCTTTGACAACCAAACCCAAGAGCCCGTGGTCAACTTGTCACTCGATGGCAAAGGCGCTCGCATCTTCAAAGATGTGACCCGTGAAAACGTGGGCAAGCGCATGGCCATTTTGCTGTTTGAAAAAGGCAAAGGCGAAGTGGTGACAGCGCCTGTCATCCGCACTGAAATTGGCGGCGGTCGCGTGCAAATTTCGGGTCGCATGACCACCAGCGAAGCCAACGACACCGCTTTGTTGTTGCGTGCAGGCTCTCTGGCTGCGCCCATGGAAATCATTGAAGAGCGCACCATTGGCCCCAGCCTTGGCGCAGAAAACATTGCCAAAGGCTTCAACAGTGTCACCTGGGGCTTTTTGGTGATCGTGGCGTTCATGTGCATTTATTACATGGTGTTTGGTGTTTTCTCCAGCATCGCCTTGGGTGTGAACTTGCTGCTGTTGGTGGCTGTTTTGTCCATGCTGCAAGCCACCCTCACCTTGCCAGGCATGGCCGCGATGGCCTTGGCGCTGGGCATGGCCATCGACTCCAATGTGCTGATCAATGAGCGTGTGCGTGAAGAGTTGCGCTTGGGTGCTTCGCCACAAGCGGCCATTCATGCAGGCTACGACCGTGCGTGGGCCACCATCCTAGACTCCAACATCACCACCTTGATTGCAGGTGTGGCCTTGTTGGCCTTTGGCTCAGGCCCTGTGCGTGGTTTTGCGGTGGTGCATTGCTTGGGCATTTTGACCAGCATGTTCTCGGCAGTGTTCTTCTCGCGTGGCTTGGTGAACCTCTGGTATGGCCGGCAAAAGAAACTCAAAGCGGTGTCGATTGGCACGGTCTGGCGGCCGGAAGGTGCGGCAGTGCCTGCCACCACCGACGACAAAGCATAAAGCGGAGCAGCATCATGGAATTTTTCAAAATCCGCAAAGACATTCCCTTCATGAAGCACGCGTTGATCTTCAACGTGATCTCGCTGGTGACCTTCTTGTTGGCCGTGTTCTTTTTGTTCAGCCGCGGTTTGCATTTGTCGGTGGAGTTCACCGGCGGTACCGTGATGGAAGTCAGCTACAGCCAACCCGCAGACTTGAAGCAAGTTCGCAGTGTTGTTTCTGGTTTGGGATACACCGACGTGCAGGTGCAAAACTTTGGCACCGCACGCGATGTGATGATCCGATTGCCAGCACAAAAGGGCGTGAGTTCTGCGCAGCAAAGTGAAACCTTGATGGCCGCTTTGAAAACGCAAAACGCAGATGCCAGTTTGCGCCGCACAGAATTTGTGGGCCCGCAGGTTGGTGAGGAATTGGCAGCCGATGGCCTCAAAGCTTTGGCATTTGTGGTGGCCGGCATCATGCTTTACTTGGCCGTGCGCTTCGAGTGGAAATTCTCGGTGGCGGCCATTGTGGCCAACTTGCACGACGTCATCATCATCTTGGGTTTCTTTGCTTTCTTCCAGTGGGAGTTTTCACTCGCTGTGCTGGCGGCGGTGTTGGCGGTGTTGGGTTATTCGGTCAACGAATCGGTGGTGATTTTTGATCGAATTCGCGAGAACTTCCGACGCTACCGCAAGATGAACACGGTTGAAATCATCGACAATGCCATCACCTCGACCATCAGCCGTACCATCATCACACACGGCTCGACGCAGATCATGGTGCTCTCCATGCTGTTGTTTGGTGGCGAAACCTTGCACTACTTTGCCATGGCCTTGACCATTGGCATTTTGTTTGGCATTTATTCGTCGGTGTTTGTGGCCGCCGCCATTGCCATGTGGTTGGGCATTCAGCGTGAAGACCTGATCAAAGCCGCACCCAAAAAAGACGAAGACCCAGACGACCCCAACGCGGGTGCTGTGGTCTGAATCAAAGTGGCAGGCACGCTAGCCACGCGTGCTTTGCCTGATGAGCTGCTGGTAGAGGCCCCCGGGCAATCGACCCAAAGTGCCTGCCAATTCCATTTGAAACAATTCTGCTTGCAATTGCGAGGTGGGCAAACCACTTCGCCGTTGCAACTCGTCCAAGCCAACAGGTGCATGGCCCAAGTGGGCTGCAAGGCGGTTGGCAAGGGGTGGGCTTGTGGGCGTGGCGTCTAGGGCGGTTGCATGGATGTCACTGGGGTGGCTTGGACTGAAAGCCATGCTGGCCAGGGGCAAGTCTTTCATTTCCTCCAAGATGTCTTGTGCACTGTCAACCAGTTTGGCACCTTGTTTGATGAGGTCGTGACATCCCTTGGCCACCGTGGTGTGAATAGAGCCAGGAATGGCAAAGACCTCTTTGCCCATCTCGACGGCTTGCTTGGCGGTGATGAGTGAGCCAGAGCGCAGGGCCGCTTCAACCACCAAACAGCCCTGCGACAAACCGGCAATGAGGCGATTGCGCTTTGGAAAGTTGGCCATCACGGGCGGTGTGTTCAAGGGATACTCGCTGAGCAACAAGCCCTGCTGCGCAATGTGCTGCGCCAAGGCATGGTTTTGCTGCGGGTACACACGATCAAGACCTGTGCCAACCACGGCCACGGTGTGCAAGGGATTGGCCAAGGTGCCGCCTGCCAAAGCGCCTTGGTGAGCGGCCGTGTCTATGCCCAGCGCCAAGCCTGAGATGACTGTCAGTCCAGCTTGCGCCAAGCTGTGGGCAAATTCTTGTGCGTTCAAACTGCCTTGAGGTGTGGGGTTGCGGCTGCCCACAATGGCCACAGCACGCGGGGCTTTCAAGGGCGCCGGGCTGAGCCAATGCAGGTGCTGCGTTTGGCCCATGGCGTACAAGATCAAAGGGGGATCGGGGATGAGCAAAAGGCTTTGAGGATAGTCAGGATCGGCCAGCGTCAGCAGTCTTTTGCCGATGACAGCGCCTTCGGTTTGCAGGGGCTTGTCAGAGGCCCTGCGCACAGGCGCGGGTGTGTTCAGCCACGCCCATGTGACATCGAGCAAGGCTTCCAATTCAGCGGGCAAGGTACACAATTGCTGGCTGATGGCGGGGCTGACCAGGGTCTGCAGTTCGGCGGGGCTTTGCTGAAAAATTTGCTCAGGCAAGCCAAAGCCCTGCAACAATGCGCGTGCTGTCTTGTTGCCAACCCTTGGCGTGAGGCTGAGGCGTAGCCAAGCTTGCAAACTTTCACGTGTAGAAGCCATGGCTTATCCTTGAGGCAAAGGGTTGGACAATGGCTTGATTTTGAGAACCTGCTGCAGACTTGGGCAAGGCTTCTTTAAATTGGCGAAAATAGAGGTATTGCTGAATACAGATCACCATGGCACTTTTGAACATTCTTTGCTATCCCGACCCCCGCCTGCACAAGGTGGCCAAACCCGTGACCGAGTTTGATGACAAGCTGCGCACATTGGTCGCCGACATGCTCGAGACCATGTACGAGTCACAGGGTGTGGGCCTGGCAGCCACCCAAGTGGATGTGCACCAACGTTTGGTCGTGATGGACACGTCAGAAGAACGCAACCAACCGGTGGTTTTGATCAATCCTGAAATCACCTGGTTCAGTGAAGAGCGCGTGAAAGGTGAAGAAGGCTGCTTGTCTGTGCCTGGCATTTACGATGGTGTGGAGCGTGCGGTGGCCGTGAAAGTCAAAGCTGCAGACGCGCAAGGTCAAGTGCGCGAGTTGGAAGCAGAAGGCCTGATGGCGGTTTGCGTACAGCACGAACTGGACCACTTGATGGGCAAAGTGTTTGTGGAATATTTGTCGCCCTTGAAGCGCAACCGCATCAAAACCAAAATGCTCAAAGCGCAAAGAGACAGTGCTTGATGGGATCAGCTGAAAGCAGTGCCATCGCATTGGCTGCTTTGCATGCCGCAGGTCACGAGATCGTGGGTGTTTTCACACAGCCCGATCGTCCGGCCGGCCGCGGCATGAAGTTGCAGGCCTCCGCTGTCAAACAATTTGCACTCGCGCACAACTTGCCCGTGGTGCAGCCGCACAGTTTGAAGCTGGATGGCAAATACCCCGAAGAAGCCGCTGCAGCACAAGCCTTCATTGCGCAAGCGCAAGCCGATGTGATGGTGGTGGCGGCTTATGGTTTGATCTTGCCGCAATGGGTGCTCGATGCACCCAAGCACGGTTGCCTCAACATTCACGCCTCCTTGTTGCCTCGCTGGCGCGGCGCAGCCCCCATTCACCGCGCCATTGAGGCGGGTGATGCACAAACAGGCGTCACCATCATGCAGATGGATGCGGGCTTGGACACGGGCGACATGTTGCTCGAAGAAACATTGCCCATTTTGATGCAAGACACGACAGCCTCCTTGCACGACAAGCTGGCCACCCTGGGCGCCGCTTTGATTGTCAAAGCGCTCACACAAGTGGGTCATTTCAAACCTGTGGCGCAACCCACTGAAGGCGTGACCTACGCACACAAAATTGAAAAAGCCGAAGCGGCCATCGATTGGACATTGAGTGCGCAACAGCTGTCACAACGCATTCGAGCCTTCGATCCGTTTCCTGGCATGACCGCGCAGATGGCTGGTGAAATGGTCAAGGTGTGGCAAGCCCATGTGCTTGCAGATGCGCTTGCAGATGAAACTGCTCACGCCAGCGATGCCAAGCCAGGCACCTTGCTGGCCATCGACGAGTCTGGTTTGCAGGTGGCTTGTGGTGCAGGCGTGCTGTGCCTCACGCAATTGCAAAAACCAGGCGGTAAACGTCAAGCCGTGGCCGATTTCGTTCGCCATTTCAAAGGCACGGTGGGCGATGTTTTTCAAAGCTGAAAATTACCGTCATCCTGCCTTCATGGAAGGCCTCCGTGATTTGGCGCCACAAGCACCCGGTGTTGCCGCTTGGGGTTTGATGACGGGCGTGGCCATGGTCAACTCGGGCATGAGTGTGTTCGAGGCCATTGCCATGACACTCTTGGTGTATGCCGGCAGTTCGCAATTGGCGGCTTTGCCTTTGATTGTCGCGGGTGCGCCGGTCTGGGTGATTTTGGCGACTGGTTTTTGCGTCAACTTGCGCTTCATGGTCTTCAGTCTGCACTTGCGTCCTTACTTGATGCATTTGCCGCGTCTTGAAAGAATGGTGCACGGGTATCTGACCACCGACATCAGTTATGTGTTGTTCACCCGTCGATTTGCCAAACCGAGCGAAGATCCTGCAGAACAAATGACACAAGCCGCATCCTTGGCGGGCAACACCTTCATCGTGTGGGTGAGTTGGATGGTGGCCAGTTTCTTTGGCATCTTTTTGGCCAAGATCATTCCAACGTCTTGGGGCTTGGGCTTTGCTGGTACCTTGTGCTTGGTGGGCATATTGTGCTCTTTGGCGAGCACACGCATGCGCATCTTTGCAGCAGGTGTGGCCGCGACAACAGCCATCATGGCCTATCACTTGCCTTTGAAGCTGAACATTGTGTTGGCGATCGGCGTGGCTGTGGTCTTGAGCATGTCGTTGGAACGCTTTCAAGCCAAACACCACGGAGCAGCGGCATGAGTTTCTTTGAAGGCACCGATCTGTGGACCTTGGCTGTGATTGTGGGTTTGACGGGCGTGACCATTTTGACGCGCAGTTTCTTTTTCTTCTCAAGTGAAGAATGGGCCTTGCCCGATTGGGCGCAGCGTGGCTTGCAATACGCGCCCATAGCGGCCATGGCGGCGGTGGTTTTGCCTGAAATTTTGATGCAACAAGGTGAGTTTTTGCACACTTGGATGGACGCCAGATGGATGGGCGCCGCAGTGGGCGCCGCCGTTTACTTTTGGCGCCGCAACGTGCTCTTGACCATTGTGGTGGGCATGCTGACTTTCTTGCCCTTGCACTTGCTCGCGGGTTGGTAAGTGACGTCTTGTGACAAAAGCGGCAGTTAAGTTGGCGCAAGCTTGCCAGACTAAAATTCTGCTTGATGTGAAAAGTCTCTGAGGGTTCAGAAGACGGCACATTCTTTTTTGTTATCTAAGAGAATTTCCATGAACGTCATTCGTTTTTCTGATTTGTGCCAACAAGGCAAGGTCAAAGGCCAACGTGTTTTCATCCGCGCCGATTTGAACGTGCCGCAAAACGATGCGGGCGACATCACCGAAGACACACGCATCCGCGCCTCTGTGCCTTGCATTCAAATGGCACTCGATGCGGGCGCAGCCGTCATGGTCACCAGCCATTTGGGTCGACCCACCGAGGGCGAATTCAAAGCCGAAGATTCCTTGGCACCCGTGGCCAAACGACTGGCCGAATTGTTGGGCCACGATGTGCCGCTCCAAGCCAACTGGGTGGACGGTGTCGATGTGGCAGCTGGCCAAGTGGTGTTGCTTGAAAACTGCCGCGTGAACAAAGGCGAGAAAAAGAACAACCCCGAGTTGGCCCAAAAAATGGCTGCGCTCTGCGACATTTTTGTGAACGATGCGTTTGGCACGGCTCACCGCGCAGAAGGCACCACCTACGGCATTGCCGAATACGCCAAAGTGGCGTGCGCAGGTCCATTGTTGGCAGCAGAAATTGACGCCATCACCAAAGCCTTGGCGCATCCTGCACGGCCTTTGTCTGCCATTGTGGCGGGCAGCAAGGTATCGACCAAGCTCACCATTTTGAAGAGCTTGGCCGATAAGGTGGACCAACTGATTGTGGGCGGCGGCATTGCCAACACGTTCATGCTGGCTGCAGGTTTGAAAATTGGCAAGAGCTTGGCGGAGCCCGATTTGTTGGCAGAAGCCAAAGCCGTGATCGAGATCATGAAAGCGCGCGGCGCTGAAGTGCCAATCCCCACCGACGTGGTAACCGCCAAAACATTTTCAGCGGATGCCGTGGCCACCGTGAAGAAAGCCACGGAGGTGGCCGATGACGATTTGATTTT
>RFVJ01000054.1 GCA_009928125.1 Betaproteobacteria bacterium | reverse complement strand
TGAATGGCTTTGCGCTGCACGGCATCGGTGGCTTTAACAAAGAAGCTGGCGCCAAAGTATTGAACTTGCCCGCCGATCACACCTTGCAAATGTTGGCGACAGTGGGCAAACGCGGTGATGCCGCCACCTTGCCAGATGCGCTGCGCGAGCGCGAAGCACCGAACGCCCGAAAGCCTCTGAGTGCGTTGGTAAGCAGAGGTTCTTTTTAAATGAATCCAGCCAAGCATCCGTTGTTGCAGGCGCAAGCGGCCCTGACTTTCAGTCACATGGGCTTTTTTGTGCGCGATGCTGAACGCATGGCAAATTACTACCAATCCGTTTTAGGCTTCACCATCACGGACCGCGGCTTGCTTGGAACTGTGCCTTTGGTATTTTTAAGTCGAGACCCCAGCGAACACCATCAAATTGTGTTGGCAGGCGGCAAACCTGAAGGCTTGAATTTCAACGCCATCAATCAAATATCATTTCGTGTGCAGAGTCTGGATGTTCTGCGTGCTGTGAAAGCATTGGCAGAACAAGACCCGGGAACCACCGAAATGCTGTGTGTCACGCATGGCAACGCCATCTCTATTTACTTCCGAGATCCTGAAGGCAATCGCATCGAAGCCTTTGTCGACACACCTTGGTATTGCGAACAACCGCTTCGCGAGGTCATCAACTTAGAAGATGACGACGCAGCCATCTTGGCCGAGGCTGAGAGAATTGCCAGACAATATCCCCGTTTTCAGTTGCGTGCCACATGGCAAGCCGACATGGCGCGCCGTATGGGCTACACCCCTTTTTAACCTTCGAGAAACATCATGAGACTCATCAGCTTTTTACTCAACAACACAGCTTGCTATGGCGCTGTTCACGGCAACAAAGTTTTAAATCTCACACCACTCTTGGGCGCAGAGGCGCCCGACCTGAAAACTCTGATTGCCAAAAAAATGTTTGCTCAAGCAGCAGCAGCCTTGAGCAGTCATGCACCGGATCTGATTTTTGAAGATCTGCAACTCTTGCCTGTTATTCCCAATCCAGAAAAAATCATGTGTGTCGGCTTGAACTACCATGACCATGTCAAAGAAACAGGACGCGATCTCACAGAAAAACCCGCCATCTTTTCGCGTGTGAATTCATCTCAAGTGGGTCACGGCCAAGACATCATGCGCCCACCCGAGTCTCATCGCCTTGACTATGAGGGCGAAATTGCCGTCATCATCGGCGAGGGTGGTCGTCGCATCGCTGAAGCCGACGCATGGCAACACATTGCGGGCTATGCGTGCTACAACGATGGCTCTGTGCGTGATTGGCAAAACTTCACCACCCAATGGACCGCAGGTAAGAATTTCTGGCGCACCGGCGGCTTTGGCCCTTGGATGGTCACTGCGGACGAAATCAAACCCGGTCAAACCATGACCTTGAGCACTCGCTTGAATGGCGTTGAATTGCAGCGCGCAACCACCGACATGATGATTCACAGCATTCCACGTCAAATTGCCTACATTTCCACTTTCGTGCCGCTCGAGCCGGGCGACGTGATTGTGACCGGCACGCCTGGAGGTGTGGGAAACAAGCGCACACCCCAAGTGTTCATGAAGCCTGGTGATGTGGTGGAAATTGAGGTGGATGCAGTGGGTATTTTGCGCAACACCATCAAAGACGATGTCGCATGAAAACCTTGCTGAAAGTTTGTTGGAAGCTGAGCGTGGGCTTATGCCTTGCTTTAGGCTCTAGCGCATTCGCCCAAGACAACTGGCCCCAAAAACCGATTCGCCTCTTGCTAGGTTTCCCGGCCGGCGGTGGCTCGGACATTGTGGCCCGACTCATTGCCAAATCTTTGAGCGAACGTCTTGGTCAAAATGTGGTGGTGGACAACAAGCCAGGTGCAGGGGGCAACATTGCCACCGAAATGTTGGTCCGCGCCCCAGGCGATGGCTACACCCTGCTCTTGGTACCGAGTGGCCATGCCAGTGGTGCCGCCATGAAAAAGTCTTTGCCCTTTGATCCTGTCAAAGACTTGGCTTGGGTGAGCACCATCACCACCTACCCATTGGCATTTACCGTGGCGCCCAACTCGGCCATCAAGTCTTATGCTGATTTGATTCAAAAGGCGAAATCAGAACCCAACAAATACACCTACTCATCGGTGGGCATTGGTACCGCCATGCACCTTGCTGCTGAATGGGCTTTTGGCGATGCCAATGTCCAGGTGACCCACATACCATTCAAAGGTGGTACGGGTCCCTTGACTGAATTACTTGCAGGCCGTTTGGATGTGATGGTGGACACCATGACCCTCACAGCGTCGCTGCTGAAAGATCAGCGTGTCAGGGCCATTGCGGTGACCTCTCCGCCAGGCGCCAGCCCTGTCGCAGGTGTGC
The DNA here is from genome assembly GCA_009928125.1 of Betaproteobacteria bacterium. Taxonomy (GTDB): domain Bacteria; phylum Pseudomonadota; class Gammaproteobacteria; order Burkholderiales; family Burkholderiaceae_C; genus Limnohabitans_A. The sequence goes on along the minus strand of RFVJ01000054.1, from coordinate 8,896 downwards.
CGGCCATTGCCGATCAATACCCTGGTGTGGTGTTCGAGTCTTGGCTGGGCATTGCAGCACCTGCCAGCACATCACCCGACGTGCTTGAAAAATTGAACAAAGAAATTCGCTGGGTACTGAGCCAAGAAGACGTTAGACAAAAACTCATCTCCTTTGGAGGTTCACCCAACGCCAGTTCCTCCAACGAATTCAAAATGCGCGTCGAGCGCGACATTCGAAATTTGAAAAAAGTCATTCAAGACAAAAAAATTGAACTCGAGTAAAACCATGACAGAACTCACGCCCCCAGAGATGACGCAACAGTTGAGAATCCGGCAGTTGGTCGAGAACTGGGCCGTCTGGCGCGATGCAGGGCTGTGGGACAAGTTTCGCACCGTTTGGCATGACGATGGCGTCATGATGGCCACTTGGTTTCAGGGGCCTTTTGAAGACTTCATCAAAGTCACCATCGAAGGGTGGAACAAAGGCGTCAGCATCTTGCACTTCTTGGGTGGTTCTTCGATTGAGGTCAAAGGCACTCGTGCAATCGCACAAACCAAGATGACCATCTCACAACGCGGCATGGTCGAAGGCGTCTTGTGCGATGTGGTGTGCACTGGCCGCTTCTATGATTTTTTTGAAGAACGCCATGGCCAATGGGGTTTGGTCCATCGACAGCCCATTTACGAAAAAGATCGCATCGATCCTGTCGATCCTTCAGCCGTCTTGAAATTGGATGCCGCGGCCTTGTCTCAATTTCCAGAAGGCTATCGCCATTTGGCATACATTCAAACACGCATTGGCTATACCGTCAAAATGGACATGCCCATGCTCAAAGGCGAAGGTGTTCAAGCTCTGTATCGGCGTGGGGACAACTGGCTCAATGGCCATCCACTAGAACGTTGACGACATTGAGCCCGGATCAGGGTGCAGCAAAACTTTGGCTTTTTGCCATTGCGCCCATGCGCTCACTGATTTCAAAAAACTGCGCCACCGTGCTGTCAATGATTTCTTGGGCTGTTTTGACTGAATCGATCAAGCCGGCCGACTGACCTGCCAGTGCCGGCGCCGCTTCCATGTCGCCATGGAAGTAAACATTCAAAATGCCTTTCATGTCATCGAAGGACATCACGCCCTGTTCGTGAATGGCCGCAGTTCTGTTTGATTTCAAAGCGCGGATACACGGTGTCGATTTGGTGTTGAGCATCCAAGTGCCCGTTTCCTTGGAGTTGACAATGGCGTTCTTGAAATTCTCATGAACTGGACTTTCGGCGCAACTGACAAACCGCGTGCCCATTTGAATGCCTTCTGCACCTAAAGCAAACGCTGCCGCCATCCCTCGACCGTCTGAAATGCCGCCTGCAGCAATCAAAGGCACATCAACTTTGGCGCGAATGGCTTGCAATAAAACCAGGGTCGAAACGTCTTCGGGATTTTTAAAGCCTCCGCCTTCAGAGCCCTCCACCACCAGGCCATCAATGCCCGCATCGACACACTTCAAGGCAGCGTCCACTGTGGGCACGGCGTGATAAACCGTGATGCCAGCATCTTTCAGAGGTTGAATGAATTTGGCAGGACTGCCTGCCGAAGTGGTGACAAACTTGACACCCGATGCACAGACAAACTTCAGCATGGCATCGTCTTTTAAAAACCGAATGGGCAAATTGACACCAAAGGGCAAATTCAATTCACGCATTTTGGTAATTTCGGCTTGGCAATTCGCCGTTTCACCAGAAGAAGTCTCAATGATGCCCAAGCCTCCCGCACGTGAGACTGCAGAGGCCAACTGTGTTCTGGCAATCCAGCCCATGGGTGCTTGCAAGATGGGGTACTTTGCACCCGTGTGAGCCAATACGCGATTCATACAACTTCCTAAGGGCAGACGCCCCATTGAAGGGCCTCAAGCCCAGAACACACTGCCAGATTTTTCGTACCAAGAAGCCACCTGACTTTCGACTGAGGCTTCAATGCGACTGCGTTTGATTTTCATGGTGGGTGTCAAGAAACCGTTCTCAATCGACCACGCTTCATTCGCAATGACCAACATCCGCAGTTTTTCATAATCCGCCAATTCTGAATTAACTTGCGCCAAAAAGGTGGTCAATTCACTTTCGACTTGCGCCTTCACTTCGGGTTCATGCACCTTGGGTCGAATGTCTTCTGCCAACACCACCATGGCATAAGCAGAAGGCTGAGAGACACCCGACACAATGCTCATCTCGATCATGGGGTGCACATTGAGTTTGTTTTCAATGGGTGCAGGCGCGACATACTTGCCTTTGGAAGTTTTGAACAACTCCTTCACGCGACCCGTGATCTTGAGCAAACCATCGGCTCGCTGTTGCCCCTGGTCGCCCGTTTTGAAGAAGCCATCGGCTGTGAACGCTTCTGCATCCAAGTCCGGGCGCTTGTAGTAGCCCACCATTTGGCCTGGCGACTTCACCAAAATTTCGCCCTCTTCGCTGATGCGTGCCTGAACACCTTCAAGTGGAACACCAACGCAACCTGGGGCATTGATGGCTTCGGTGGAATTGTGTGAATACGCAAAGTCTTCCGTCATGGCGTAGCCTTCGAGAAGGTTAAGACCCAGCTTTCGGTACCACACAATGAGTTCAGCTGGAATGGGTGCTGAGCCACTGCCCGCCACAATGACTTGATCCAGACCCAAACCCTTCAAAATTTTCTTTCGCACCAAACCACCGATGAGGGGCAGGCTCAGCAAGAGGTTGAGCTTGGCGGGTGGCATTTTGCTGAACACACCTTGCTGAAACTTCAGCCACAAGCGCGGCACGGAAATGAACATGGTGGGCTTGGCACGGTTCAAATCTTGAATGAAGCTGTCCAAGGACTCAGCAAAAAACACATGCGTTTTGCCATGCACCAGAGAACTGGCGCCAACCCAAGCCCGTTCAAATACGTGGGCCAAAGGCAAATAAGACAAGATCCGGTTGTCATCTCGGTCACCCAAAGTTTCCTTCAAGGTTTTGACAATGCCTTCCGTCGCAGCAGAGATGCGTTCAAAGTTGTGCATGACGCCTTTGGGTTGGCCTGTCGAGCCGGAGGTGTACATGGCCGGAGGTGTACATGATCATGGCCAAATCACTTGGGGCTCTGGCGATATCACCCTCCAAAGGAGGTGTTCGACCAACAACATCGTCCCATTTTGTGTAGTGGTTTTCCGGCGCCAATGGAAACGCAATGCACGGGATGCTGGTGGGCACAAAGGGGGCTTGCTGGGGCCATGTGTCTAATTTGCCCACAAACAAGAAACTGGCTTCGCTGTGGTCCAGTACATAACGAATGGTCTCTCCAGACTCCGTCGGGAAAATGGCCACTGTGGTGCCACCCGCCATCCAAATGGCCAACTCGGCCATGATGAAGTGCGCACAGTTTTTGGACAAGATGGCCACCCTGGCGCCAGGCGCCAAGTTTTGAGCCTTCAAGTAAGCCGCCATCGAGCGGGCTTGGCGAAGTGTTTCGCGCCAGGTGTAATCGATCACCTGTCCCTGCCCAATAGGCTGTGTCATGTACACAAGTTCGGGCCTGGTTTTCTCATGCCCATAGACGTGATCCAAAATCAAGGAAGAATGGTTCATGGCTTGCTTTCAATTCAAAAAACTGGCGAAGTTCTGCAGGAATGTGCAGTGCCTTGCAGGGATCCAAGCGGATGGGGGGATTGTGCTGACAATTGACAATATCACCAGACATTTAGGGCCCTATTTGGCTAGGTATTTCCCTGATAGATCTTGGGTGAACCCATTTATGGTCAAATGTCGGCATTGCTCTTACATTGAGCATCGTTTCAGGGAAAACCATGTCGCAATTGTTAGTTCGCAAACTGTTGATCGATCTCAGCGCGCCCTTCCCCGCCAATTGGTGTGGTGGCGATGCTTTCAAGTCTGCATTTTTCAATGCGCTGTCCATGAGCTTTCCTGTGGGGGAGCAATTTTTCATTGACTCTGTACGCACAGGTTTGAAAACACTGCCAGAAAGTGAACAAGCCAAGTTCAAAACCGAAGTCCAAGGTTTTGTGGGACAAGAAGCCACGCACCGCCGCATCCATGCCTTGTTCAATGACCACTTGGAAACCATGGGGTTTCCCAACGTCATCGCCCAAAGGTCCGCAGCACGGGTGGTTAAAAATGCCCACCTGAACATCCGCATGCATGTCGGCGCAACGGCCGCAACGGAGCACTTCACTGCCATCTTTGCCGAGTGGATCTTGCGCCACCCCGAAGTGTTTGATGGCACAGAAGAACGACTCAAAACCATGTGGCTATGGCACAGTGCCGAAGAATCAGAGCATCGCAGCACGGCCTTTGACATTTACAAAGCGCTCGGTGGCAATGAAGAATGGCGCATCCGACTGTTCCACATCATCACGGTGCAGTTTTTGACAGATGTGATGTGGCAAACGGTCCGCAACCTTTGGCATGATCGCCAATTGTTCAAGCTCAGCACCTGGAAAAGTGCCTACCAATTGTTGTTATCGAAAGATGGCTTGTTCCGTGGCAATGTGTCTCACTGGCGTGACTACAAATCACCCGAGTTCCATCCCAATCAGCAAGACGACCGTCTTTCCCGGGACTGGTTGGAACACAACCAAGAGCGTTTCACGGTGGTTGGTCAAAGCGCCTAAGCTTTGAATTTTCATGAGCCAACATGTGCTGGCCATTGTTCTGCCGTTGGTCCTTCTGTACTTGGCCTTTTGGCGCTGGTACGGTGGTCATGGTCAGCCCATGTCGCCGGATGAAATTGAAGCCGCATTGAAGCAACTGCGCAGCACAGATCCAAGTCACGACAACGCAGCAGAGATCGAGGAAGTTCGACAACTCTTGGCTTCTGACGATGGCAAAGAGTTTGTGATGCAAAACTTGGTTCGCTATCGTGCCAAGGCCCTTTATCCCGCAGGAACGAAATTCAGCGACGATCCACGAGAAGCCGATCGACGGTATGGCAAATCCATCCTTGGCGACTTGCTGCGCTACGGCAATGTGGTCATTTTCATTGCACGAAAAACGGGGGACTTTGTCAGACCTGAAGGCGCTGACGCCTGGCATTACGTGGCCATGGTGCGCTACCGCAGCCGTCGCGATTTTGTGCGCTTTGCCATTCGCGCCAACCAAGCCGACAAGTTCATGCACAAATGGGCCGCCATCGAAAAAACGCATGTCTTTCCTGTCAAACCCTTGATCAGTTTGTTTGCAGTGAGAACTTTGGTTGCACTGTCCTTGTTCAGCATCGGCTTGATTCTCACCAGCGTGCTTTAAAGTCACGCAGACAGGTTCAAAAGAAGCGCAAGCCTTGTTATGCTGAGGCCTTGTTCAACGCTTTTCTGAACGTCAACATGTCACAAGCTGCCCACAGCAACGCCCCGCTTCCCAAGCCCGAATTCGATCGCTTCTACAAGCACCCCGAACTCACCCAATTGCTGCAAGACTTTGCCAAGGCCAGACCCGACTTGGTCGAGTTGCGCGAATTGGGACGCAGCCATGAAAACCGTCCCATCTGGGTCTTGGTGATCACACGCAAAAGCACAGGCGTTGACATTGACAAGCCCGCCTTCTGGGTCGATGGCAACATCCATGCCGCCGAATTAACTGCCAGCACAGCCTGTTTGTATTGGCTGCACCACTTGCTCAGCCAAGACGGTGAGGATGCCCAGGTCACTGAGTTGCTCAGCACGCGCGCCGTCTATTTGGTGCCCCGTCTGAACCCAGATGGCGCTGAATTGGCGATGGCAGACAAACCGCGTCACATTCGCTCGTCGACACGTCCCTACCCCTGGGATGAACCTCACGTTGAAGGTTTGACAATCGAGGACATGGACGGCGATGGCCGCATTTTGATGATGCGCATTCCCGATCCACACGGCGGCTGGAAAGTGAATCCCGATGAACCGCGTCTGCTCACACCTCGCCTGCCCGGCGAGTTTGGCGGACAGTACTACCGTGTCATGCCTGAGGGCAGTTTGCAGCATTACGACGGTGTCAACATCAAGCCCAACCGCGACATCGAAGGCTTGGATTTGAACCGCAATTTTCCCGCGTTCTGGCGCCAAGAACATGAGCAAGTGGGCGCTGGCCCTTATCCCACCAGCGAGCCAGAAGTGCGCGCCATGGTGGACTTCATTGCCAAGCACCCCAACATCGGCGCAGCGGTCAGCTTCCACACGCACTCCGGTGTCATCTTGCGTCCCATGGGCACGCAAAGCGACAGCGACATGACGCCGGAAGATTTGTGGATGATCAAACGCATATCAGACATTGGCAGCAAGCTCACAGGCTATCCAGCGGTCAGTATTTTTCACGACTTCAAATACCACCCCAAAGAGGTCATCACAGGCACGCAAGACTGGGTTTACGAACACTTGGGCGCTTTGTTTTGGACCGTTGAAATTTGGGCCCCGAACAAAGAGGCTGGCATCACCGATTACGACTGGATTCATTGGTACCGCGATCACCCACCGGAAGACGACATCAAGTTGCTCAAATGGAGCGACGAAGTCTGCGGCGGCAAGGCACACGTCGATTGGTATCCCTACCAACATCCCGACTTAGGTGCTGTGGAATTGGGCGGCTGGGATCGGATGAACTATTGGCGCAACCCACCCGCGCATTTGCGTGAGCGTGAAGCAGCCCGGTTCCCTGCTTGGTTGAATCAAATTGCCCTGACTTTGCCCAAACTCGAGTTGCTGCATGCCAAAGCTGAGAACTTAGGCAATGGCCAATGGCGCGTTCAGATGGCAGTTGGCAATGCGGGCTATTTGCCCAGTTATGTCACCAAGCGCGCACTGGAACGCAAAACAGCGCGTCCCTGCATGTTTGAAATTGAATTGCCAGAAGGCGTTCATTTGCGCATGGGCAAACCGCGCATGGAAGGCCCTCAGTTAGAAGGTCATGCTGCCAACAATTCACTGCAAGCCTTCTTGCCCAACAAAACCATCACCGGTGATCGCGCTTTGAATGAATGGATCGTCGAAGCCCCCGCAGGCACTGTTTTGAACCTGACAGCGCATGCCGCAAGGGCCGGCACTGTCAGAGCATCCATTGCATTGAAGTGACTTATTTCAAGCCCAGCAAACGCACAGCGTTGTCTTTCAAAATCCCGGGCATCACCTCGGGTTTGAAACCTGCGACCTCAAAATCCTTCATCCATCGCTCAGGGGTGATGAGGGGGTAGTCGCTGCCAAACAAGACCCTGTCCTTCAACAAAGTGTTGGCATATTGAATCAATTGCTTGGGAAAGTACTTAGGACTCCAGCCCGACAAGTCAATCCAAACATTCGGTTTGTGCGTGGCCACGCTGAGTGCTTCATCTTGCCAAGGAAAGCTGGGGTGGGCCATGACAATTTGCATGTCAGGAAAATCGATGGCCACGTCGTCTAAGTGCATGGGGTTGCTGTAGGCCAAACGCAAGCCACCGCCGCATCGCATGCCCGAGCCAATGCCGCTGTGCCCTGTGTGAAAGATGGCAGGCAATTTGTGCGCGTTGATCACTTCATAAATGGGCCAAGCCATTTTGTCGTAGGGGTGGTAGCCCTGAACGGTAGGGTGGAACTTGAAGCCCTTGATGCCCTCTTCTTGGATCAATCGCTCGGCTTCGCGTGCGCCCATCTTGCCTTTGTGCGGATCGATGCTGGCAAACGCGATCATCATGTCGCTGTTGTCACGGGCCGCTTTGGCAATCTCTTCATTGGGGATGCGGCGTCGGCCCAACTGCGATTCGCTGTCGACTGTGAACATCACCAAACCAATTTTCCGTTCACGGTAATAAGCCACGGTTTCATCGATGGTGGGCCGACGGTCACTGCCAAAAAACTTGTCCGCCGCGCGATCATATTCTTCGCCGTAACTGTCGAACGGGTTCCAGCAACTCACCTCGGCATGGGTGTGAATGTCAATGGCGATCAAATCTTGGTGATTCATAAAAACTTTCAGAAATTCGGGAAAACCCTATGCTTTTTTGCCGACACTCGGCAAGACAATATAGTTATTGATAATAACCTTTTTTAGCAAACCCTTGCCCTTTCGCAAGGCCGATCTGGAACCTCCATCATGACTCAAAATCTTCATCCTTTGTTGCAACGCGCCCAGACCAATGGCATTCACTTCGAAATGAAGGGTGCTGTGGCTGTTGTTCGCCTCAGCCGTCCTGTGAAGCGCAATGCACTCAGCGATGGCTTGGTTGAAGCTTTGCGTGATGTATTTCAAAACCTGCCAGAAGAAGCCAAAGCGGCGGTCATTCATGGCGAAGGGGATCACTTTTGCGCAGGCTTGGACTTGTCCGAATTGAAAGAGCGCGATGCAGGCCAGGGTGTTTATCACTCCCGCAGTTGGCACGTCGCCCTGGACGCTGTTCAACTGGGCCGCGTTCCTGTTGTGGCAGCCTTGCATGGCGCCGTTGTCGGTGGTGGCTTGGAATTGGCCAGTGCTTGTCACATTCGGGTTGCCGACGACAGCACTTTTTATGCGCTGCCCGAAGGCACACGCGGCATTTTCGTGGGTGGGGGTGGCTCTGTTCGCATCCCCAAATTGATCGGTGCGGCTCGCATGACCGACATGATGCTGACAGGCCGTGTTTACAACGCCGCTGACGGCGAACGCATCGGCCTCGCGCAATACCATGTGCCCACAGGTACAGCACTCAACAAAGCCCTCGAGCTGGCTGAACGCATTGCCACCAATGCGCCACTGACCAATTACGCCTTGATGCATGCGTTGCCGCGAATTGCCGAGCAGCCTGCAGACCATGGCTACCTGACCGAGGCTTTGATTGCGTCCATCGCTCAAGCGGCACCCGAAGCCAAGGCCCGCGTCAAAGCTTTCTTGGAAGGCAAGGCTGCCAAAGTTCAAAAGAACTAAGCGACCGACACCCCACAGCCTTGAAAAGAGTTGGAGATCCCCATGAGCTCACC
>RFVJ01000053.1 GCA_009928125.1 Betaproteobacteria bacterium | reverse complement strand
ACCCGTGGGTTTTGACGATGTGTTGCATCTTGCTGCGACCTAAGAAGCTTAAGTGGGCCCCTGCAACAGCCAAACAGCCTCCGATGTAACCGCCAATGGCGCCTGCACCTAAGACAACAATGTGTGGTGAGTCCTGTTTTTGAAAGCCTGCGTGGGTGTTCATAAGGTCATGGAGAAGGTTGCCAATTAAGTTTTGGCAGCATTGACAGGCTTGGGATCGAAGCCAAAGCATGGACGTCCGTCTGAGTTCATCACTTGAATGCTGGGCAGGACTTGTGACTTGAATCCCAATAATTTGCAGCTGTATGGCATTTTGGGATCCCAGCTGGTGGCAAAGTGTTTGCACTTCCAGCAATTCACAGGATTGAGTGTGGTTGAGCTTGTCAAGGGAAGGGTAGGGTAGACATTTGGCAATGGATGTCTCATCATAATCAAAGAGGTTGATCTTGACGACTTCAGCAAGCATGAGTTCCTTGAATTAACATGGCCCAACTTTTTAGGAGTGACCATGCGCCAACCTCAATCAACGCTTCAGCCTGGAGCCATCGATCCTCAGATTTACGCGCTATACGATGAATACTGTCATGGCGCCATGGACCGGCGAGAATTTCTGGCCAAGGCCAGTGCCATTGCCGTGGGGGGCATGGCCATGGCGCAAGCTCTCTTCCCGCGGTATGCCAACGCCCAAACCATTTCATTTACGGATCCAAGAATCAAGGCCAGTTACGTGAAATATGCCTCACCCGGCGGTAGTTCAGGTGAGATGCGGGGCTATCTCGTTCAACCGACTTCGCCTACAGCCACTCAGTTTCCAGCTGTCTTGGTGATTCATGAAAACCGAGGTTTGAACCCTTACATTGAGGACGTGGCACGTCGTTTGGCTGCAGCTGGCTTTTTGGCATTGGCTCCCGACGGTCTATACCCAGTGGGTGGTTATCCAGGCAACGACGAGGAGGGCAAGTTGTTACAAGACAAGCTCAAGCCGGTGCAACTCCAAGGTGACATGTTGAACAGCGCGATCTTCTTGAAAAACCATGCCCTTTCAAACGGCAAATTGGGGGTGACTGGTTTTTGCTGGGGCGGAACGATGAGCAATGAAATTGCAGCAACGCTAGGGGACGGTGTCAAAGCCGCGGCGCCTTACTATGGTGTTGCGCCATCCTCAGAAAAGATTGCGAAAATCAAAGCAGAGTTGGTCTTGCACTTTGCAGAAAACGATGCAAGGGTGAACGCGGGTTGGCCTGCTTATGAAGCGGGTCTCAAGGCGCAGGGGGTTACTTATGAAGCGCATCAGTACGCCGGAACGCAGCATGGTTTTCACAACAATTCAACACCGAGGTATCAACAGGCGGCGGCTGACTTGTCTTGGACCCGTACCTTGGCCTTGTTTCAGAAAACTTTGAAGGCCTGATCCGGTCAATTTGGCTCACAGCCACCCCTACACCTGTGGCCCAGCTTGAGGCAAAATGTCATTTCGTTTGTATTCAATTGAACCAACATGCAACCCTTTCACCTTGCTTTCCCTGTCACCTCTTTGGCCACGGCCCGATCTTTCTATGGCGACTTGTTAGGTTGTCCTGAGGGCCGCTCCAGTGACGAGTGGGTTGACTTCAATTTTTACGGTCATCAAATCGTTGCACATCTGTCTCCGGATGAAGCAGGTCATCGCAACACCAGCGCGGTCGATGGTGACAACGTGCCTGTTCGCCACTTTGGCTTGGTGATGGAGATGGGGCAGTGGGAGGCGTTGGCAGAGAAGTTGAAAAAAGCGGGTGTCAAATTCGTCATTGAGCCGCACATTCGCTTCAAAGGACAGGTGGGTGAGCAGGCCACCATGTTCTTTTTAGATCCCTGCGGCAATGCCGTTGAATTCAAAGCCTTCGCTAATCCAGCCAGCTTGTTTGCGAAATGAAGACACGCTGAAGGTTTCAAGCCTTCAGTGATTTACACCGACAACGACTGCATCACTTTGGCGATGCAGTCGTTTGTTTTAGGGGCATCAATCCAGCGCATGACGCAGACCAATTCAAGCTGGGGGTCGATCCAAGTGACTGAGGAGCCAGCGCCAATTGCAAACCATGAAGTTCGGGGCGCATCTTTGAACAACTGGCCATCTTGGTTGAGCCAAATCAGATAGCCGTAATACGGTGCAACATCGCAGGCCTGTTGCATCATTCCAAGCCATTGGCGCGACAGTACTTGCTTGCCGTTGAACAGACCATGGTCCATGAGCATGAGCCCGATCTTGGCCTGGTCCATGGCCGAGATGGACACGCCGCCTCCCCAGTGACTGCCTCCTGGAACTGACATCATCCGTTGACCCGCCACATGCGTCCACCCTTGTTCGTAACCTTGCCATTGAAAAGGGTCTTGGCAACCAACAGGTTGAAGGATGGATTCTTCAAAGACCTCTGGCAAGGGACGTTTGAACAAATGCAAAAGGGCCAAGGACAACTGGTTGATGCGCACATCGTTGTACTCAAAACGCGTCCCAGGTTGGCCAAGGGGCCTGGCATCACCTTTTGTACCGTCAGCATGGCCAGGTTGATACGACACCCACCGGTAACGGTCGACTTGCTCGGGAATTCCAAGGCAGGTGCCTTCCCATTCGCTGGTTTGCTGCAAAAGATGGTGCCAGCTGATGCGGGACAAACGTTCGCCTTCAAAGCCAATGCCTGGACAAGTTGCAATGACAGGCTCGTGCACATCGGTCAACAGGCCGTGGTCAAAGGCAACACCCGCCAACAAGGCCAAATAAGTTTTGGCCACACTGAAGGTCAGGTCCGATTTGTGAGGCTCACCCCAAGTCGCCAGCAATTGATGCTTGTGGTAGATGACGCCAGAGACAGGGCCCCGACTGTGCACAGGCCCGAACAAACGGTTGTAGGGCGGTGGATCCACATCATGAATACCCCAAGGCGCAGACGTGTCTCGCGACCAAGGCGTTTCACACGATTGAATGAAATCGATGGCCGATTGAAGTGAAGGCGTCATGTGAATGCTTCAGGTTCGGCAGTGTGGATCAGAAAAGTAAAAAATAGCCGTTCACTGTACTGAGAAAACCCAATGCCCCTAAAACAGAACCCGCCCAATAAAGTGCCGGCATAGAAGCCACAATCGAAACAGACAGCAACACAATGGCGATTTGCAACATGCCTTCTGCATAGTCAAACCAAGGATCTTGTCGCATGGCATGGTCTCTGGCGGCTTCATGTTCTTTGGCGCGGACCATCAGCTCTTTCTTGCCTTCTTTGGTCTCGGGTTCAGATTCATAACGCTCGACTGTTTTTTTGTAATCCTCTAATTTTTTTTCAAACATTGCCTTGGCGTTGGCATTCATGTTCGGCTCTCTCGCCATTTGCAGTTCCAGATCGGCGGCAGCCAACTTGTAGGTGGTTTGGCGAATGTTTTTCGCTTGGTAAAAAGCATAGGCATTGGCTGCCAAGATGTTTTCTTGTGTGGCCTCTTTCATGGCATTGGAGCCACCCAAACTGGCAATGGCCAGAACCATGGCCAAAATGGAAATGGTGAGGGCTGATCGGTTTTGCGATGTGCCGCCGTGACCCGATTGTTCGATCAGTTCTGCTGTTTCTTGTGCTTCCATGGAGGGCTCCTTTGATGACATGCCTATTGTGCCTAGCATGAGGTGAATAAACGGAGAATCGCTTGGGAGATTTTGTCTATTTTGATTGACACTTTGAGAAAATATTCTCGGGAAATTTGGTAATAACCCTGAGATGCGAAATGCGTGCCCTATGCATCATCTCGGTTGGATTTATTTTGGTCAACTTAAGGAAACAACCATGACAGAAAAGAAAACTTCATCTTCTCGCCGCGGCCTTTTGAAAGGTGCTGTTGCTGCAGGCGCGTTAGCCGCTCCCATGATCTCTAAGGCAGACACGGTCAGCTTGCGCTTCCAAAGTACATGGCCAGCGAAGGACATCTTCCATGAATACGCCAACGACTTTGCTAAAAAAGTCAACGACATGGCCAGTGGTCGTTTGAAGATTGAAGTATTGCCCTCTGGCGCTGTGGTGCCAGCCTTCCAATTGTTGGATGCCGTGAACAAGGGCACACTGGATGGAGGCCACGGCGTTTTGGCTTATCACTATGGCAAAAGCTCTGCATTGGCTTTGTGGGGTTCTGGCCCTGCCTTCGGCATGGACCCCAACATGGTTTTGTCTTGGCACAACTATGGTGGCGGCAAGCAGCTGCTCGAAGAGATCTACAAGTCATTGAACATTGACGTGGCCTCCTATGTGTATGGCCCCATGCCGACGCAACCTTTGGGTTGGTTCAAAAAGCCAATTGCCAAAGTGGCGGACTTGAAAGGCTTGAAGTACCGCACGGTTGGCTTGGCTGTTGACATCTTCACAGAATTGGGCGCCTCCGTGAACCCATTGCCCGGTGGCGAAATTGTGCCGGCCTTGGACCGTGGTTTGATCGATGCCGCTGAATTCAACAATGCGTCTTCAGATCGCGTGTTGGGATTCCCTGATGTGGTCAAAAACTGCATGTTGCAAAGCTTCCACCAAAGCGGTGAGCAGTTTGAAATCTTGTTCAACAAAGGCAAGCTCAATGCATTGCCTGCAGAGTTGAAGTCCATCATTGAATACGCTGTGCAAGCTTCTTCTGCTGAGATGAGCTGGAAAGCCATCGATCGCAACTCCAAAGATTACTCAGAGATGAAGAAACAAGGCATCAAGTTCTACAAAACACCTGACGCCATTTTGAAGGCTCAGCTCGATGCGTGGGACAAAGTGGTTGCCAAGAAGTCTGCGGAAAACCCATTCTTCAAGAAAGTGATGGACTCACAGATGGCGTTTGCACAGCGTGCAGGCCAGTGGCAGAACGACTACATGGTCGATTTCAAGATGGCCTATAACCGCTACTTCAACAAAAAAGCCTGATCTTTTTGAAGTGCATGGACGTCAACCCATCCCAGTTTTTCTGGGGTGGGTCTTTTTACTTTTGAAGTTGTTATATGAAAACGCAAACTTTGCTGCACACAGCTGATGAAATCAGCACGTGGGTTGGGAAAACTTTTGCATGGCTCATTGTTGCGCTCATGCTTTTGGTGGTGATTGAAGTCTTCAAGCGGTATGCATTGAATGCGCCGACAGCCTGGATTTTTGACGCCAGTAACATGATGTATGGGACGCTCTTCATGATGGGCGGCGCCTATACCTTATGTCAAGATGGCCATGTTCGGGGCGATTTTTTCTACGGCAGTGCCAAACCCAAAACACAAGCTTGGCTTGATTTGGTTTTGTACATCATCTTTTTCATCCCTGGCGTGATTGCGCTGACGTGGGCTGGCTGGAACTACGCGGCCGACTCATGGTCGATTCATGAGCAAACCTTCAACGCCGACCCCTTGCCGCTGTATCCATTTAAATCGATCATTCCCTTGGCAGGCTTCATCGTTTTGATGCAGGGTTTGGCAGAAATCATTCGATGCATTGTGTGCATTCGCACGGGTGAGTGGACCCCTCGCCTGAAAGATGCTGACGAGATTGACGTGGTGGAACAGCAGTTGGCATCCAGCACATTGGTGGACCAAGCTGCCGCTTTGGAAGCCATTGCAAATGCCAAAAACATTGAGGAATCTGCCCACCAACGCGCCAAAGGAGGCCAGGCATGAGTGATCCCGCACTCGGACTCTTGATGCTCTCACTCATCGTGGTGGTGATCATGTTGGGTTTCCCAACAGCGTTCACCTTGATGGGCTTGGGCATGGCCTTTGGCTTTGGCGCTTTCTACGATCCTTCTGCGCCATGGTTCGACAACAAAATTTTCAACCTCATGGTTCAGCGCACTTTTGGTGCCATGACCAATGACACCTTGCTGTCCATCCCACTCTTTGTGCTGATGGGTTATGTGATGGAGCGCGGGGCCTTGGTTGATAAGATGTTCCACAGCGTTCAGTTGGCTTTCCGCAAGTTGCCAGGCTCCTTGGCGGTGGCCACATTGGTCATTTGCACCTTCTGGGGCATTGCCAGTGGTTTGGTGGGTGCCGTGGTGGTCTTGATGGGCGTGATTGCCATGCGTCCTATGCTCAACGCTGGATATGACACTCGCTTGGCCGCAGGTGTCATCACCGCTGGCGGAACTTTGGGTATTCTGATTCCGCCTTCTGTGATGATCATCGTGTACGCCGCTGTTGCTGGACAGTCTGTCGTGAAGTTGTATGCAGCTGCCATGTTCCCAGGATTCTTCTTGGCTGCGTTGTACCTCATCTACATCATTGGTTGGGTCTTGATTGATCCCAAAATTGCGCCCAAGCTGCCTGCTGAGCAAACACGTGCGAACATTTCGCCCGAAGTGCAAAAAATTGCGGACCATTACGCACCCAAATATCCCAAATATTTTCTGGCACTCCTTCAAGCGCTTTTGTCGCCTGGCAAAGTCTTGAAGAAATCTGCTGACAGTGTGGTGGTGACTTGGGGCTTCATTGCCAAAAGTTTTGTCATGAGTTTGGTTCCCATCTTGATGACGGTGGCCACCATGGGCGCTGTTTGGTGGTACGTGGTCATTCACTCGCAAGAAGAAAACAATGCGGCGGCTGTGCAAGCAGTGGCAACCCAAACAGCCAAAGCAGAAGCCTCCAGCGCTGCGCCCACAGGTGAGAGCAGTTCTGCTGCAGCGCCCGTTGCGACCGAGCGTTCCGGCGTTCAAGAGCCACCCGGTGCCAGCGACTTGAAAGAGCCGCCTGGTGCGGGAGGATTGCAAGAACCGCCTGGCTCACAGGGTGTTCAAGAACCTCCAGGGGCAGAAACCGTGAAGACAGCGACTTCTTCGCAAGGGGTTCAATTGCCGCCCGGCGCAGAAAGCATCACAGCCAAGGCTGAAGAGTCGGATGCGCCTTTGCAGGCTTTGGGCGATGGTGACACATCTGATGCGCCCAAGACAGAACCCGTCCCAGAAGGTTTTTATGTGGGTTTCTGGATTGCTTGTGCCTTGTGTGCCGCTTTGTTGGCTTATTACTACTGGCACTTTGATGCTGAGCAGTATGAAATTCTGAACATGTTGGTTCGCTCTGTCATGCCCTTGGGCATTCTCACCTTCGTGGTGCTAGGGGTCATCTTGTTTGGTATCACCACAGCCACGGAGTCGGCCGCGGTGGGTGCTGCAGGTGCCTTCTTGATGGCGTGGTCTGCGGGAACGCTTGATTTCGAAAAAATCAAACAAGCGGTGTTCCTAACAGCCAAAACCACCTCCATGGTTTGCTGGCTGTTTGTGGGTTCAGCGCTGTTCTCTGCCGTTTTTGCTATTTTGGGCGGGCAACGTTTGGTGGAGGAGTGGGTCATGGCGCTGAACCTGACCCCCATTCAATTCCTGCTGCTGTCTCAAGCCATCATTTTCATTTTGGGTTGGCCATTGGAGTGGACCGAGATCATTGTGATTTTCGTACCCATCTTCTTGCCACTGTTGGCCCATTTCCAGATTGACCCCATGTTGTGGGGCGTGATGGTGTTTGTGAACTTGCAAGCCGCATTCTTGTCGCCACCTGTGGCCATGTCTGCCTTCTATCTGAAAGGAGTGTCGCCACCGCACGTCACCATCAATCAGATTTTTGCAGGCATGATGCCTTACATGTTCATCGTGATCTTGTGCTTGGTCTTGATGTACATCTGGCCAGAGCTCACACTGTGGTTGCCTAACTATTTGTATGGCAAATGATGTGTTGCGGATGAAGTGAGGTCAGTCGCTTTGAGGCCAGACGCTGTCTGGCACTCATTGTGATTGGCAGACATCCACCCATTCAGCGTGGGTGATTTCTGCCATTTTTTGGGGGCTGATGCGAACGGCACTGTTGACAGAGCCCGCAGCTGGGATCACTTCTTCGTAAATTTTCAATGAATTGTCCAAGTAGACGGGCAGTGGCCTTGCCAAACCAAATGGGCATACGCCGCCAACCGGATGACCGGTGATCTGAGCTACCTCATCCAGCCCTAGCATCTTTCCCTTGCCAAATGCATCTTTGAATTTTTTGTTGTCAATCCGCGCATCGCCTTTGGCAACGACCAACACCACCCGGCCATCATTCAATTGAAAGGCCAATGTTTTTGCAATCTGTCCAGGTTCGACCCCATGGGCTTCAGCCGCCAGCGCAACCGTGGCCGTGCTGACCGGTAGTTCAATGATGTCAATGTGGATTTGACGATGTGAGAAGAAGTCTTTGACAGATTGAAGGCTCATGGAAGTTGTGCAAATCAAGGCAAAATGAAGGCCTGAAGATAGCAGACAAAAGACCTGTCAACACACCCTCCATGAACTCAAATTCAAGCGGCTTGCCTTCCACGTTTCACAAGCTGGCATTTTCCAATCTCATGGCGCAATCGGCTGAGCAGTTGACCTTGGCTGCTGTGCCCATTGTGGCGGTGCTGTTACTCCAAGCAGGCCCTGGCGAAATTGGCATCATTGCAGCGGTTCAGTCATTGCCATTTTTATTGCTCTCCATTCCCTTGGGATTGCTCGCCGATCGCATGTCGCGAAAGAGGTTGATGCTGATGTCTGAGGTGTTGCGTGTTTGTGCGCTCATGGTTCTCATTGTGGCCATGTTGCTAGAACGAATCAGCGTGCCCTTGTTGGCATGCGTTGGATTTTTGGCTGCTGTGGGCACTGTGGGTTTCAGTGTGAGTGCGCCATCCTTGGTGCCGGCCTTGGTGGGCAGTCAACAGTTGGCACAGGCCAATGGTCGTTTGGAGTTGGCACGCAGCATGGCGTTTGCGGGGGGTCCCGCCTTGGCGGGCGCTTTGATTGCTTGGATGGGCGCCTCAACCTCCTTTGTTTTGTCGTTGATGTTGTCTCTGGCAGCCCTAGGGTTTCTGAGGCAAATACAAGAACCCATTCGACAAGCGGCACCCGATCGTCACCCTTGGTTAGAGCTCAAAGATGGCGCACATTTTGTGGCGTCTAGCCATTTGCTTCGCCCCATTTTGTTGACCTCCATTGCTTGGAACATTTCGTGGTTCGTGTTGCAAGCGATCTATGTTCCCTATGCCATTCGCACCCTGGGCATGGGTTCCAGTGAGGTGGGACTGACCATGGCTTGTTATGGTGTAGGCATGATCGCAGGCTCTTTGTTGGCCTCCCGCATTGTCTCAATGATGCCTTTTGGCCAAGCCATTTTGCTCGGCCCCTTTTTCTCGGTTGCAGCTGCCTGCGTGATGGCCTTGACGCATTGGTTTCCTTCTGTGCTGGTGGCGGGATTTGCATATTTTTTATTTGGTTTTGGTCCCATCATTTGGACCATCACATCGACCACTTTGCGACAAACCGTCACCCCCAACCCCATGATGGGCCGGGTCACCGCCATCAACATTGTGGCCGGTACGGGTGCGCGCCCTCTGGGTGCATTGTTGGGAGGCTTCGTGGGTGAAATGGGTTCCGATCTGGCCAGTTTGCTGGTTGTGGTGGCAGGCTTTTCAGTTCAAGCCATCTTGATCACGCTGTCCAAGGTGAGAAGCCTGAAATCGCTGAGTGAAGCCCAAGAAGGGTCTCGAGGACTGCAAGATTGACGGCTAATTTCGGGCATTGAACCAAAGTGGCCTCGAATCTGTGGCTTAATATCGCCTTGAACTTTTTTTCCTGGAGCCATTGATGGGCAATAAGATCGTTACCGAAGCCGACCGTAAATTCACACCCCCCTTGAAGCCACTGCCTGGTGTCACATTGCCTACCAGCGGCCGCGGTCAGCGCGTCAGCTTAGAGCGCGGTGTAGCAACTCGCAGCAAAAAGAACCCAGGCAAGCGCGCCAAAAAAGGCGGTTAATGCACGCTTCTTTTTGAGCCCTCGCATTCTGTTGGAGGTCTCAATTAAAGCCCTCCTTGGAGGGCTTTTTAATGTCAAAAAAGCTCAACTTGAAGGCACAATAGAGCTTTAGCCCCGGTGGTGAAATTGGTAGACACATCGGACTTAAAATCCGCCGCTTTCGTGAATAACGGGCGTGCCGGTTCGATTCCGGCCCGGGGCACCACTGACTAAGCAGAACGCCATGACATCCTACAACGCACCCCTTGAAATTCATGTTCATGGTGAAGTCTTGTTGCGCGATGATGTGGACTTTAAAGCCCTTCAAGAAGCCGTCAAACCTCTTTGGAAATATGCAGGTGCACGATCGCTCACGGAAGGTGCTCAAAGCCTTTACGAAGAAGAGCCAGGTATTCGTTTCGATGCAACAGATCACAAGCTTCAACTGTGTTGGACTGTGCGCGGTGACGAGGATTTCCGGCAAGTCTTGGACGATCTTTGCATGAACATCAACGAAATTTCAACTTCAGGCGCACAGCTCGAGGTGACTTTCTACGATACCGAATTCGACGACGAAGAAGAAACGCGTGGTACAGAATCACGCGACGACTTTCTCATCTTGTTTGTGGGCCCTGATCCAGCCGCCATCATGCAAGCACAGCGTGACTTGCTGGTTCAAGATGTGGTGGGCCTCATGGAGCGGCATTTTGACGGCGCTGAGCTGGGTGGCGTGGTCCATGAAATCGACAAACTTTTTTCCCAACGCTTTGACAACTTGGTCAGCTCTTTGGAGTTGGGCAAGCCACCCAAAGGCAACAGTGGTGGTGCTGGTGGCCATGGTGGCGGTCGCAGGCCACGTCATTTGCATTGAGTCAGTTTTTCAACAAGCACAGGCCCCTTTGCCATGCTGAACGCAGGTGTCAAACGCAGAGAAGTTTTTGGCTGGGCCATGTACGACTTCGCCAACTCGGGTTACACCACAGTGGTCATCACGGCTGTGTTTGCTGCGTATTTTGTCGGGGCAGTGGCCAACAAAGCTGAATGGGCCACCCTGGCATGGACCAGTGCGCTGAGCTTTTCCTATGCCATTGTCATGTTCACCATGCCCGCCTTGGGTGAATGGGCTGATCGACACGCGGCCAAGAAGAAACTTTTGATGCTGGTCACAGCAGCTTGCGTGCTCAGTACGGCCGCGCTCTCGTGGGTCGGGCCGGGGCAGGTGGCCTTGGCCGTTGCTTGCATCATCATCTCCAATACTTTTTATTCCTATGGCGAGTCATTGACGGCAGCATTTCTACCCGAGTTGGCCAAGCCGGAGGCCATGGGGCGCATCAGTTCTTGGGGCTGGGCTTGGGGCTATTTGGGAGGCATGCTGACCTTGGGCATTTGCTTGGCCTACGTTTTGTGGGCGCAAGGGCAGGGGCAAACTGCTGGACAATTTGTGCCCGTCACCATGTGGGTCACCGCGGTCATTTACGCTTTGGCTGCTTCCGTGACGTTTGCCTTGATGAAAGAACACGCCCAGCCCCAATTGCACCGTGTCAAAGCCAGCAGCCAATGGCAACAGTTGCGCCAAACCTTTCAAGAAGCCAAGGCCTACAAGGATTTCATGCA
>RFVJ01000052.1 GCA_009928125.1 Betaproteobacteria bacterium | reverse complement strand
GATGGCAAAGAATTTGACAGCTCGTACAAGCGCAATCAGCCCATCGACTTTCCTTTGAACGCCGTCATTCCTTGCTGGACCGAAGGTGTTCAATTGATGAAGGTGGGCGGCAAGGCCAAGTTGACATGCCCGCCAGGCATTGCCTATGGCGCCAGGGGGGCTGGTGGCGTCATTCCGCCCAATGCAACGCTGCAATTTGAAGTTGAACTGATTGCCATTGCGGGTCGATAGATTGACGCCATCTTTTTGAAAACTGCCCAAAGCTGACTCTACTCATGTTTGATTTACCAACCCCCGAACTCAAATTCTTTGCCGATCTGTCGGTTCAAGTGGACAAGCCGCAAGAGGTTGGTGCCACTGTGCATGGGCAACGCCGCGTCATCCCCATCTTGGGCGGCGAAGTTCATGGCAATGGCTGGAAGGCCCGCGTGCTTCGCGGTGGCGCAGATTTTCAAATGATTGTGAATCAGAGTTTGGCAGAACTGGCTTCAAAAACGCTGTCTTGGATCAGCGAAAAATTGTTCATTGGCACGGGTGCAAGGCATCCCGACAAAGTGGTCATGCGTTTTTTTGAAGTCATGTAGTGCCCAAGGCTATGTGCCCTGAGCATTGAAACACGGAAGTTAGATTTATTCCGCTGTATAGCCCGAAGCCTTAATTGGCGCTTCCCAACGCTTCAGGTGTGTCGCTTGCGAAGCTGCCAAAGCCGCAGCATTGGCATAACTGGGTACGAGTGCGTGATTCACCCGTCACAGCCACAATTTTCACCTTGCCTGTTTTGTGGTGCTCTAGTGTTTCAGATGCAGTGTCAATCATGACGGGAATTTGGCCGCCAATGAGGTCTTGCGCTGCGGGTGCGCCACCTTTGTAGGCGACATGCGTCATGGGTGTGTTGGATTCTTGCGCCAATAACTGGCCAGCAAAGTGAGGGACGGTTCCCGCGCCAGAGGTGGCGTAGTTGGCTTTGCCTGGATTGGCTTTCAGCCAGCCCATCAAAGATTTGATGTCTGTGGCGGGTGAGCCAGGGCCAGCGGTCACAGCGAAGTCAAACGTGGTGACTCGCGCAATGGGTGAGAAATCTTTGACAGGGTCGTAACCTAAATTTTTGTATAACCAAGGCATGATGACCAAACCACCCGAGGGGACCAGGGCCAAGGTGTTGCCATCGGGGTTGGCACGCTTGAGTTCGCCCAGTGCAATTCGACCTGCAGCGCCGGGTTTGTTTTCAACGATGACATTTTGATCGAGCGAGACGCGCATGCGTTCGGCCAACAAGCGGGCCACCACGTCAACAGAGCCACCTGGTGGAAAGCCCACAAAAATTTTCAAAGTAGGTTTGTCTTGTGCAAACACTGAACCCGACAAGCCAGCCAATGCCATGCCAGTGCTCAACAGAGCAAATTTCAAAAATTGACGCTTCATGAGAATTCCTAACGTAATGAGCCAATGAACAACCAGAAAGACTTAGTTTGGCCATAATCGTGGCCAAAGCCCATTGGGGTTTTCATGATGTCAGCCTTAAATTCATTCAACGGAGACCGAAACCATGTCAGTCATTGATGTTCACACACACATGTTTACCCCCAAGTGGCTTGAGTTGTTGAAAGCCGAGGGTGGCCAGTACAACATCAAAACGCGGCCAGACGGTCAACAAGAAGTTTTTCGCGGTGACACACCGGTGGTCATTCCGCAAAAGGGGCATTTCGACTATGACCTGCGCATCAAGCACATGGACGCTGCAGGCATAGACATTTCGGTGGTGTCGCTCACGTGTCCCAATGTGTATTGGGGCAATGAGGAGATCAGTTGTCGGGCAGCCCGCGAGTCCAATGACACCATGGCACAGGCGCAATCGACTTACCCAGACCGCATTCGTTGGTTTACCTCTTTGCCATGGGAATATCCCCAAAGGGCCATTGAGGAGCTAGACCGCACCTGCCGCAATGGCGCAAGCGGTGTGATGGTACTGGCCAATATTTCTGGCAAAAGCCTGACCGATCCCATGTTTGCGCCCATTTGGGCCGAGATCGACAAGCGCGGCTTGCCCGTGCTGGTTCACCCCACCGATCCGCCTGGTGTGGACATGATGGACATGACTAAATTTGATTTGAGCTGGTCTGTGGGATTCATGTTTGACACCACGCTGGCCATCACGCGAATGATTTTTGAAGGTTTTTTTGACCAATACCCCAAGCTCAAAATCATTGCATCGCACGGTGGCGGCACCTTGCCTTACTTGGTCGGTCGATTTGAAAAAGGCGATGAAGTCGAAATTGCTTCACGCCGTCAAATGAAGCAAAAACCCACCGACTACTTGCGCCACATTTACTACGACACCATCACCTACAACTTGGGTGCATTAGAGTATTTGATTTCGGTGGTGGGACAAGAGCACGTGATGTTTGGCACCGATTGGCCGCATCAAGTGCACGACACCAAAGGCTCGTTCGCCAACACGGCCAAGTTGTCCGACAAAGCCTGTGCAGCCATCCGCGGCAGCAATGCTGAACGCGTGTTCAACATCACTTAAGCCACGGCGATCTTCAGGCCATGGCAGTGGCCTGACCTTTCAAAAGGGCCATCAATTCTTCGAGTGAATCGGGTAGGCTGTTGCCGCGCCAAACCACATGCTGATCGGTTCTGCACAAAATCAATTTGTGTTGGTAGGCTTCAGGGACATGGGTTTGCTGGGCCAAATCCACGAAGGTCATGGGCACATTGTGGGACTTGGCCTGGTCTAAAAATCCTTGCACATCCACGGTGTTGTCCATGCGCAGCAGGCTGTAGCCCTTGCCTAGCAGGTCGTACAGAGACGTGCCGTTGTCTAGCCAGAAATGTGGTGTTCGACAACCTGGCAGTGTGGATGGGGTGAACGCACCCATGGAATAAGTTGGTGCCGGTTCTTGCTCATGCGCAATGATGGGCGAGCCTTCGTAGTAGTAGCCAAAGTTAAGACCTTCGCAGCAAAACTGTTGAACGTTCAACTCGTAGGCTTCAGCGCCTGTGGTCATTCTTGCGGCTTCACCTTCTGCGTCCAGGGCCTCAATGTTGTGCGGCACCGCACGACGTGCTTTGATCATTTTTTGTGCATGGTTCATCACGAAATGCGAGACTTGCTCGGTGATGGGGAAGCGCTCGGCTTCGTAGGCATCCAAAATGGCGGGTGCTGCCCAGCCCTTGAGGGCGGCGTCTAAGAGCCAAGCCAAGTTGGTGGCATCGGCAATGCCCGCATTCATGCCGTAGCCAGCATAGGGCACCCACAAGTGCGCCGCATCGCCCGCCAAAAACACACGGCGATCACGGAATTGGTTGGCCAACAAACGTCGTCCTACCCAGTCCTCTTTGGTGATGATCTCGTATTTGAAATCTGCACCAACACCCAATATGTTGCGAATCGATTGGTCACGGTCAACGGAGTCAAATTCCGGCTCGGTAGGGTGCAAATGGTTGTGAACCAGCCAGTTCTCTTGACCATCGATGGCAAACACAGTGCCACACCTGCGGGTGTTGACCGAGTAATAGCACCAAGCGGGTTTGCCTGGTAACAAGTGAATCAAATCGGGCGCGTGAATGTAAGTCGACTGTACGCGCTGAATCATTTCAGTGCCTTCTAGCTTGGCACCTATTTTTTTGCGTACAAAGGAGCTGCCACCATCACAGCCCGCCACGTAACGCACGCGAACGGTTCGACTTTCTTGAGTGTCCAAATTCAGCAATGTGACATTGACACCTTCTTCATCTTGCACGATATCGGTCACTTGTGTTCGGTTAAGCAAGTGGACACCTTGGTGCGACACAGCATGCTTTAAAAGCAAAGGTTCCAAATAGATTTGGTTGATGCGGTGCGGCGGCTCGGGTGTGTCCCAACCAGTATCGGGCCCCTGCGTTTCAGTGTAGCGCCTGCTTCTGCTGGGAATGGGAATTCTTGTCAGCTCCATGCCGGTCATGCTGGTGCGAAACACCACGTCGTTGGGGTAGTCAGCAGGCAGCCCTGCATTGCGCAAAGCGGGTGCAACACCGAGGCGTCTGAAGTGTTCCATGCTGCGCGCTGAAACATGGTTGCATTTCACATTGGGAGGCTGCGCAAATTCGCGAATTTCAGCGATCAAAACAGTGACGTCGCGTTGCGCCAAATCGGTGGCCAGTGTCAAGCCCACGGGGCCCGCTCCGACCACCAAGACATCGCTGTCAAATTGTGTAGGCATGTTGCGTTTCAATTCAGTTTGATGTTGGCTTGGCGGATCACGCGAGCCCATTTTTGGGTTTCGCTTTTGATGTAAGCATCAAAGCCTTCGATGGAAGTCGCTACAGGTTCCATGCCGTTTTGACGCATTTGCGATTTGATGGCTTCGTCGTTCAAGGCTGCTGTGAATTCGGCATGCAGGCGTTGAATGATTTGAGGTGAGGTGCCGGCTGGCGCAACCAAGCCAAACCAACCGGTTGAGTCATAGCCAGTCAGGCCACTTTCTGACAAGGTAGGCACGTCGGGTAAATTGCTCAAGCGTTTGGGACTGGTGACCGCAAAGGCTTTGAGCTTGCCTGCTTTGATGTGGGGCAGTGCCGCGGCCAAATCGGTGATTGACAATTGAATTTGACCCGACAACGTGTCCATGGCGGCAGGACCAGAACCGCGGTACGGTACTTCGATCATTTTGACATCGGCCATTTGAGTGAACAAGGCTGTCGACAAATGCATGGCGGTGCCGTTGCCACCATGGCCAATCGACACTTTGCCGGGTTGTGATTTGGCCAGCGCAATCAGTTGCTGCAGGTTGTCGGCGGGCACTGAAGGATGACCCACCAGCACAAAAGGAATGGAGGCCAACATGGTGATGGGCGCAAAATCTTTGGTCACATCAAACGGCATTTGGGGGTAGAGGCTGACGTTGGCCGTCAGCCCTCCAGCAGCACCCACGCCCAGCACATAACCATCGGGGGCTGCCTTGGCGACGACTGTTAAACCAATGTTGCCACCTGCGCCAGGTCGGTTGTCTAACACCAAAGGATGTCCTAATTTGTCGTTCAGGCGAGTGGACAAAATTCGAATGATGGCATCCGAACTGCCACCCGGTGGGAAGGTCACCACCACTTTGATGGGCTTGTTGGGATAGTCACTCGGTTGGGCAAAAGCGGATAGGCAAATCGTCAAGCCCATGAAAGCGCTGAACAACAAAGACTGCCATTGAATCATGCGTCTGTGCATAAATGCTCCTTGAAGTGGCGTCAACTTTAGCGGTACGTTTTGGCATTGGCAATGGGAGATTGAGCCTGTCTTTGCCAATGTTGAAGACCTAAGAGCCAAGTCGCAACAGTGTGTGACTGGAGCTCACAAACATGGGGTTTTCATGCTTTGCTGGGCTGGGGTGGCGTGATAGCGTGACACCACAGTTTTTTGTGGAAGTGACCTCGCCATGCAGATTCCCTCAATTTGCCGACTCCTCCTCCTCTGCCTCATGGGTTCATTGTCTTTCGCCAGTTTCGCGCAAGAGTGGCCGGTCAAACCCATCCGCATTGTCGTGCCGTATCCAGCCGGTGGCGGTGTGGATGCTGCGGCCCGATTGGTTGCACAGCATCTCAGTACCGTGTTAGGTCAATCCACTGTCATCGACCCCAAGCCAGGTGGCGGCACTGTGATTGGTGCAGACATGGTGGCTCGTGCAGCCCCTGATGGCTACACCTTTCTGCTGACGGGCGGCTCCACCATGTCCTTGTTGCCCCTGACGCACCCGGGCAAGTTGCCCTTTGACCCTTTGCAAGACTTCGTACCCGTCAGCATGGTGTCGCGATTGCCCTTCTTCTTGATCACATCCCCGGTCAACAAGTACAACTCGCTGAAGGAGTTGATGGCTGATGCCAAATCCAAACCTGGCCAGTTGCCTTATGCCAGCAATGGCATCGGCTCGATGGGTCACGTAGGCACAGCCATGCTGACGCAAAGCGCTGGCGTGGACATGATTCACGTCCCTTACCAAGGCTTTCCACCCGCCGTTTCCGACTTGGTCACGGGCCGTGTGGTGATGGTGATGGCCGACCTGGCACCAGTGAAAGGGCAAATTCAAGCGGGCACTTTGCGGGCCATGGCGGTGGCTTCACATCAGCGCTCACGCTTTATGCCAGAGGTGCCCACCTTGGCTGAAGCAGGCTATCCAGGCAATGAGTTTGAAATTTGGTTGGCCTTGTATGCGCCTGCCAAAACGCCTGCCAACATTCTGGCGCGCGTTGGACAAGAGGTGAAAAAGTTCTTGGACATGCCCAGCACCCGCGAAGCCTTCAGCAAGCTGGGCCATGAAAGCGACAGTGCTGGCCCCGAAGTGGTTCGCCAAAGAATTGAATCGGAGTTGAAATCGATGTTGCCCGTTGTCAAATCGGCTGGCCTCCTCAACAAATGACCATGACCGACACCTACACACGCACAGCTTCCCATGACTTGCTTCAAGGCTTGGTTGATTCAGGCATTGAGTATTTGTTTTGCAATTTGGGCACCGACCACGCGCCTCTGATTGAAGAGATGGCGCATTGGCGTTCGCAAGGCCGCGCATTTCCCAAACTGATCTTGTGTCCGCACGAGAACACGGCGGTTCACATGGCGGGTGGCTATGCCGTTGCCACAGGCCGTGGTCAGGCGGTGCTGGTGCATGTGGATGCGGGCACTGCCAACGCAGCCATGGGCCTGCACAACCTATGCCGTACACGGATTCCAGTGTTGTTGATTGCAGGCCGTGCACCCATGAGCACATTCGATCAAGCCACTGGCGGCCGTGACACCTATGTGCATTTCATTCAAGAGCCTTTTGACCAAGCCAGTGTGGTTCGGCCTTATGTGAAATGGGAGTACAACTTGGCATGGCCTTCGATGGCGCATGAAGTTGTTTCAAGGGCAAGTGCGGTGATGCAAAGCGATCCCACAGGACCGGTGTATCTCACACTGCCTCGTGAAGTGTTGGCAGCGCCCGTAGATGTCAGCAGCATCGGTGCATATGGTCATCAAAATCATTTGCCTGTGAAAGCGCAGGGGGCTGATGGGGCGGCGGTACAAGCCATTGCGGACAAGCTGATGGCTTCAGAAAATCCGATGCTGGTCACGGCCTATGCGGGCCGAAACCATGAAGCCCCGGCCTTGATTGAAAAATTAGCGGCCTTGTGCGGCATGCGTGTTTGTGAGTTCAACACGATCTATCTGAACATCCGCCGAGACTCACCCTATTTTGCAGGCTACAACCCGGCAGCTTTTACAGAGCAAGCCGATTTTGGTTTGATGGTCGACGTGGATGTGCCATGGATTCCCAAAACTACCCGCGTCAACCCCCAAGCGTATTGGGCGCAATTGGATGTCGATGCCATCAAGCGCGACATCCCCATGTGGGGCTTTCCCTTGAATGCACGCATCGAAGGCGACAGCGTCAAGTTACTCCAACAATTGATTGCGGTCATCGAGCAAACGGACTTGGGTTTTCTGCAGGCACAGCCTTGGGCATTAAATTGGCGCAAGCCAAGCGCCGCGTGATTCATTTTGTGGGCGATGGTTCGTTTTACTTCAGTAACCCCAGTGCCGTGTATGCCGTGGCACGCCAATACAACTTGCCCATCATGACCGTCCTTTTAGACAACGGTGGGTGGTCGGCTGTGAAGGAATCGACCTTGCGCATGTACCCCCAAGGCGAAGCGAAAGAGACCCAGCAGTTTGCATCCGATTTGGGTTACGGCACAGATTTCTCAGCCATTGCAGAAGCCGCAGGTGCACATGGCGAGAGGCTGTCAGATCCAGCGGATGTTGCTGCCGCCGTGGCACGTTGCTTGGCGGCCTTAGACGCCGGACAAAGCGCGTTGCTGCATGTCCGCATCACCCCTCTCTAACTGAGCGCCTAGGCCAGTTTGGCCAGCGTGGTGCATGCACAAACTGCGTGGCCATCTAAACCGGTTCGCATTGTGGTGCCCTATGCGCCCGGTGGCGCCAACGACATCTTGGCCCGCGTGGTGGCTGAGAAATTGGCGCCGGTATTGGGTCAACCGGTGGTGGTTGAAAACAAACCGGGTGCGGGTGCCATTGTGGGGACCGAATTGGTGGTCAAGGCAGCCCCCGATGGCTACACCTTGCTGATGGCGGCCAGTGGGCCCATTGTCTTCAATCCTGCCTTGGTGGCCAAGCTGTCCTACAACCCCATGACCGATTTGACGCCCATTACGCTGGTGGGCTCTTTTCCCATGATTTTGGCGGTGAATGAAGCATCACCTGCCAAAACTTTTAGCGAACTGGTCAACCTCACCAAAGCCAGCCCAAGCAAGTTCAATTACTCGTACCCATCCGCCTCGTTTCAGTTGGTGATGGAGTTGGTCAAAACCAAAACGGGCATGAAAGCCATGAATGTGCCGTATCAGGGAAGCGCACCTTCTATCAATGCGGTGCTCACCCAAGAAGTGCAAATGACCTTGATTGATTCCGGTCCCATTGCCGCTTTGCTGAAAGCTGGCAAATTGCGTGCATTGGGTGTGACCTCAGAGCAGCGCCTGGCCGCCTACCCGCAAGTGCCCACTTTGAAAGAGCAGGGCGTCGATGTGTCGGTCAACTTCTGGAGTGGCTTGCTGGCGCCTGCAGGCACGCCGGCGCCCATTGTGAAGCGTATTCAAGAAGAGGTGGCACGCATCATGGCCTTGCCCGATGTGCAAGAGCGCATGGCCAAGTTGGACATCAAAGCCGTGGGCAGCTCTTCTGCAGATTTGGCCAAAACCATTTCGCAAGAAATTCAACTTTGGACCCAAGTTGCCAAAGACAACAACATCAAAGCTGAATGACGGTACTGAATGAATGACAAGCGAATCGCCATCGCTGGCGCTGGCATCGCTGGCCTGACCACTGCGCTGTCTTTGTTGCAGTTGGGTTGGAAGGTGGATGTTTATGAGCAAGCTTCGCAATTAGGTGAGGTAGGTGCAGGCCTGCAAATTTCACCCAACGGTACACGCATTCTTCAAAGTTTGGGATTGGAAAATGCACTGCGCCAAGTGGTGTCGCAAGCGCAGGGCAAAGAAATCCGCATGTGGAACACAGGTCAGCGTTGGAAGTTGTTTGACCTGGGCGACGATTGCATGTCGCGCTTTGGCGCGCCTTATTGGATGGTTCACCGCGGTGACCTGCACAAAGTCTTGTTAGAAGCGTTCAACGCCAGGTCGGATGCACCGGTGAAACTGAATGCCCGGGTGGTGTCTGCGCAAAGTAACTCAGACCATGCAAGTTTTGAATTGCAAGATGGCAGTCGCCAAACAGCCTATGGCTTGATCGCCTCGGATGGTGTTCACTCGGTGTTGCGCGAAAAGTTGTTGGGCGAAGTCAAAGCGCAATTCACAGGTTTGTTGGCTTGGCGTGGTCTGGTTCCCATTCAATCCATTGCGTCGCATTTGCAAGCGCCCGTGGGGACCAATTGGGTGGGGCCGGGTGCGCATGTCATCACTTACCCTGTACGCGGTGGCCAACTGATGAACGTTGTTGGCATCATTGAAAAAGAGGGCTGGCAGGGTGAATCGTGGACAGAGCAGGGCACGCACGAAGAACTGCTTCAAGACTTCGGGCACTGGCATGAAGATGTGCGAGCGTACATGTGCAAAATTGATCAACCCTTTAAATGGGCCTTGCTTGGCAGAACCCCACAAAGAGGGTGGGCACAAGGTTCGATTTGCCTTTTAGGTGATTCCGCACATCCCACCTTGCCCTTCTTGGCGCAAGGCGCCAACATGGCCATTGAAGATGCCGCTGTGATGGCGCGTTGTCTAGACGCTTACTCAACGGCCCCAGAAGCGTTTGAAAAATTTGAAGCGCTTCGTTGGCAACGCACGGCCGATATCGTGAACCGCTCCAGTGACAACGCCAAACGTTTTCACAACCCTCAACTCTCAGATGCCAACATCGCAGTTGACTATGTCAACACGGAGTGGGATCCCGAAAAAGTTCGCCGCCGCTATGACTGGCTCTTTGAATACGATGCATTGAAAGTGCCGGTATGAGCGCTGACTTCAAATTCGACACACCTGTTCTGATTGTGGGCGCTGGCCCTGTGGGCATGACCATGGCTTTGTGTTTGGCCCAAAGAGGCATCGCCAGCGTCTTGGTCGAGTTGCGAGCCGCAGAAGTACTGCCCGATGTGAAGTGCAACCACATTTCAGCGCGCAGCATGGAGCTGTTCAGATCCTTGGGGGTGTCGCAAGACTTGCGCGCAGCGGGGTTGCCTGATGATTATCCGCACAGTGTGTCTTACAGAACCAGCACCTTGGGGGAAGAGATTGCCAGAATTCACATCCCAGGCCGAAACACGCGACTCACCGATCACTCAGGACCTGATGGCCATTGGCCAACGCCAGAACCTCCGCACAGAATCAATCAGCGTTACATCGAACCCATTCTGCGGCAGCATGTCCAAAAGCAAGCCTTGATCACTTGTTTGTTCAAGCACCGAGTTGTTGCCTTTCATCAGGATGCGCAGGGTGTGACTGCACAGATTGAAAATCTAGAACAAGGGCACGCACAAGCCTTCACAGTCCAAGCTGCGTATTTGGTGGGTTGTGACGGCGGACGCTCCATGGTCCGCAAAGGCATCGGCGCTCAATTGGTTGGCGACGAGGTGGTGCAACGGGTTCAAAGCACGTGCATCCGTGCGCCAGGGCTGCTTGCGAAAATGAAAGCTGCACCGGCTTGGGCCATGTTCACCGTCAACCCGCGCCGCAGCGGCAACATCTACGCCATTGATGGCAAAGAGGTTTGGTTGATTCACAACTACTTGCGCGATCATGAAGTCGATTTTGAAGCGGTCGATCGCGATTGGGCCATTCGAACCATCTTGGGTGTAGGTGATGATTTTGATTACGAAGTCATGAGCAAAGAAGACTGGATCGGTCGAAGGCTGGTCAGTGATCGTTTGCAGAACGGCAAAGTTTTTGTGGCGGGAGATGCCGCCCATTTATGGGTGCCCTATGCAGGCTATGGCATGAATGCGGGGTTGGCCGATGCGGCCAATTTGGCTTGGCATCTGGCAGCGCAACTTGAGGGCTGGGCAGCGCCACATGCTTTGAGCGCCTATGAAAAAGAGCGACATCCCATCACCGAACAAGTGTCGAGGTTTGCCATGAACCATGCGCATGCCATGAGCCAAAGACGCAGGCAAATTCCAGAAAATCTGGAAGAGGACAGTCCCGCTGGACAAGCGGCTCGCGCTGCATTTGGCCAAGATTTGTATGACTTGAATGTTCAGCAGTATTGCTGTGCCGGTCTTAATTTCGGCTACTACTACGATCAGTCACCTGTGATCGTCTATGACGAAGAACGTGCCCCCGATTACAGCATGGGCAGCTTTCAGTCCTCGTCAGTTCCCGGGTGCCGTGCACCGCATTTCTGGCTGTCAGATGGC
>RFVJ01000051.1 GCA_009928125.1 Betaproteobacteria bacterium | reverse complement strand
CCTCGAGGCTTACAACATTTTGGAAGGCTTTGAGGGCGACCCCGATGCCAATGCCCACCGCGGCTTGCTCGGGGGTTGGCGCAAAAGGGGTTTGCCCTGGAGACAAAACTGATGAATTCAAACACCACCCCGGCCGACCTCAGCCCCCAAGTTCAAGCCTTGTTGGCGCGCATTGAGGCCAAGCAAGACGAGGTGGTGGCATTGACGCAAGACTTGGTGCGCATCCCCACGGTGAATCCACCTGGCGATGCCTACGAGGCTTGCGCCAGATTCATTGGCGAGCGTTTAAAGCCGCGCGGTTTTGCCGTTGAATACGTGCGTGCCCACGGCGCACCCGGCGACTCCGATGCCAAACCGCGCATGAACGTGGTGGCCCGTTGGGAAGGCGCAGGTTCTGGTGAGTGTGTTCACTTCAACAGCCACATCGATGTGGTTGAAGCCGGCAGTGGTTGGACTTCTGATCCCTTTGGTGCAGAAATTCGGGACGGCAAAATTTATGGCCGTGGCACCTGTGACATGAAAGGCGGCTTGGCTGCCAGCATCATTGCCTGTGAAGCCTTGATTGAATCGGGCATGCCAATTCCTGGTGCCCTTGAAATCAGCGGAACGGTCGATGAAGAATCTGGGGGATTTGCCGGTGTGGGCTATTTGGCCGAGCGAGGTTACTTCAGCAAACCGCGTGTGCACCATGTCATCATTCCCGAGCCCTTGGGTGTTGACCGCATCTGCTTAGGTCACCGCGGCGTGTGGTGGAGCGAGGTAGAAACCAAAGGCCGAATTGCCCATGGCTCGATGCCGTTTTTGGGCGATAGCGCCATCAACCACATGAGCGCGTTCATACATTTGCTCGAAACCCAATTGCAACCGCAGTTGAAGCAGCGTCACACCTCTGAACCGGTAGAGCCCCCGGGTGCGCGCGTCAGCACTTTGAACATCAACAGCATTCATGGCGGTCAAGTTGAGCAGCGATACGCCACCGACGAACGCGGTTGGCCAACCGCTGATGCGCCTTCGCCAGTGGTGGCGCACAGTTGCCGCACCGTGCTCGACAGGCGCTTCATTGCCGAAGAGAATTTGGAAGCTGTGAAGCAAGAAATCATCGACATGCTCGATGAACTGAAGCGCACACGCCCTGGCTTTGATTACGGCATTCGCGACATCATGAGCTTTGTGCCCACGGCCACGCCGCGTGATGCACCGGTGGTGGATGCCACAGCGCGGGCCATTGCGCGCGTGCTCGGCCGCGAACCTTCTTACATTGCCAGTCCTGGCACCTATGACCAAAAGCACATTGTGCGAAGTGGCAAGCTCAGAGACTGCATTGCCTATGGCCCTGGCATCTTGGATTTGGCCCATCAGCCCAACGAGTACGTGGGCATTCAAGAGTTGGTGGACTCTGCCAAAGTGATGGCTTTGGCCAGCCTCAGCCTTACGGGCGCCATGCGCTGATTTTGAAAAGGTGCTCGCGGCCTGCTCGTAGGCATGCGCTACCTGTAGCAATTCAAAATCACCTTGTGGTTTGCCAATCAATTGCAGGCCCATGGGCAGTCCTTGGGCATTGAATCCTGCGGGAATGCAGATGGTGGGTAAGCCTGCAAATGTTGCGTAAATCACCACCTCCATCCAGCGGTGATAGGTGTCCATTGCTTGGCCATTGATGTGTTGTGGCCAACGTTCGGTGACATCGAAAGGCCAGACTTGTGCCGAAGGCAAAGCCAGAACATCAAAGGATTCAAACAGCTTCAACATGCTTTGGTAATAGCGTGTCCGAGTGACGCTGGCCTGAACCAATTGTTGACCCGTTAGCGACAAAGATTGGTCATATTCCCACTGCGCTTCGGGCTTCACTTTGTCGCGCCAGTTGGTGTGGTGTGTGTAGCTTGCGATGTTGCGCCCCGCCAGTGCTTTGCGCCAAACCAGCCATGCCTCCCAAATCTCTTCTGGTGACATGCCCAATTGCGCCAAGGACACAAGGCAGCCAGTGGTCTCAAGGGTTTTCAAAGCACTTTCACAGACCGACAAAATGCCATCTTCCATGGGCAAATAATCTTGGAGATTGCCCAGCCAACCGACACTTCGATGCTTCATTGAAGCGTCTAAGCTTTGCGAAAAGGCTTGACCCGATTCAGCAATTGACAAAGGCGAGCGTGCGTCATATCCGGCCTGCGTTGACAAGAGCATGGCCAAGTCGCGCACCGTTCTGGCCATGGGACCTTCGGTGCTCAACTGCGCAATGAACGTGTCGGCCACGGGGTATCTTGGCAATCTGCCTTGCGAGGGCCGCATGCCAAACACATGATTCCAACCTGCAGGGTTGCGCAAGCTGCCCATGAAGTCTGACCCATCGGCGACGGGCAACATGCGTTGAGCCAAAGCCACGGCTGCACCGCCACTGCTACCGCCCGCACTTTTTGAGCGGTCCCACGCGTTGTATGTGGCGCCAAACACGTCATTGAAGGTGTGCGAACCCAAGCCAAATTCGGGTGTGTTGGTTTTTCCAATAAAGATGCAGCCGGCAGCACGCATGCGAGCTGACATGAGGTTGTCTGTGGTGGCGGGCAAGGGGTCGCTGAGTGGCGAGCCGTGGCTGGTGCGAAAGCCTGCAACCTCCACCAAGTCTTTGACGGCTTGCGGTATGCCATGCATCCAACCCATCGATTCGCCTCGCGCCAATTGCGCATCTCTATCATCGGCCTGTTGCAAAACAACTTCAGGCGATGCAAGGCTGACGATCGCATTGCTGGCTGGGTTGTGAGTTTCTATTTGTTTCAAATAAGCCAGTGACACTTCACGGCAAGACACGGCCTTGCTGTGAATGGCTTGCGACAAATCGACGGCAGACATATTCGGGATGACCATGAGATGCATTGTCCTTTAGCGGTCTATAGTGAACTTTTTAAAGTTGCGCCATTGTGAACTTGAATTCAATGCTTGTTAACTCGCGCAGAAACTGTCATGACTAGAATTCTGATCGCTGGCTATCAGCACGAGACCAATACCTTTGCCCCCAGCCTGGCCGATTGGGCCGCCTTCAATTGCGGTGAATCTTTTCCGGCCTACATGCGGGGACAAACGGTCATCGATCAAATGACGGGCATCAACATGCCCATCTCAGGCTTCATGGATGCAGCCAAGCGTTGGCAGTGGGAATTGGTGCCTTCTGCATGGGCAGGCGCAACGCCTTCCTCTTATGTGACGCAAGAAGCTTTTGAAAACATTGCTTCCGCCATCTTGGAAGACATTCGAAATGCTTTGCCCCAAGGACTGGATGGCATTTATTTGGACCTCCATGGTGCGGCGGTTGCCGAACATGCAGATGACAGTGAAGGCGAGTTGTTGTCGCGCATTCGGCAATTGGTGGGTCCCGCCATGCCCATCGTGGCCAGCTTGGATTTGCATGCCAATGTGACGCAGCGCATGCTGGCGCAAAGTGATGCCTTGGTGTCGTACAGAACCTATCCGCACATTGACATGGCCGACACGGGTGAGTTGGCGGCGCAGTTGATGCAGCGCCGATTGAAACTGGGTCGCAAAGAGCCGATGTTCGCGCGGCGTTTTCCCTTTTTGATTTCTTTGAATGCGCAGTCGACTTGGATGGAGCCCGCCAAATCCGCCTACGACCAATTGCTGGCGCGAGAAGCTGTGGTGCAAGCCATGGCCACTGCAGGCAAAGTGGCTGCGCCCGTGGTGATTGCCGACACGCAAGACAATCCTGGGGCTGGTGGGGACAGCAACACCACAGGCATGTTGCATGCACTGTTGCAGCAAGGTGCCGGCAAAGTTTTTCCTGGACAAGTTGCTGTCGGCTTGGTGTTTGATCCGGCTGCCGCTCAAATGGCTTTTGAAGCCGGTGTGGGCGCGCAAATCCATTGCAGTTTAGGCAAAGCCGTGCCCATCTTCACGGGACAACTCAGCGATCCGCCCTTGCAGGCACGCTTTAACGTCAAGGCCATCAGCGATGGCCGCTGCGTGTTGAAGGGCCCCATGATGACGGGCGTTGCAGTGCAAATGGGCCCCAGTGCGTGTTTGGAAATTGACGGTATTTTGATTGCTGTCGTTAGCGGCAAAGTGCAGTTGCTGGACCGTGAGTTGTTGCGAACCGTGGGCATCCATGCCGAGCAGATGAAAATCGTGGTGGTGAAAAGTTCCAACCATTTCCGCGCAGACTTCACGCCCATCGCCTCGGAGGTGTTGGTCGCCAAAGCGCCTGGACCCATGGCGGCAGATCCTGCTGACTTGCCTTGGAAAAAACTCAGCCCTTTCACAAGGCGACAACCCTGAACGAGGCACGCATTGCATGACTTCTGCACATCCGACTGATCTGACCCAGTGCACCGCGCATCAACTCCTTGCGCTTTATCGAAGTGGCGAGGCATCACCTGTTGACACCACGCGCGCTTTGTTGGCGCGCATTGAGCGTCTGAATCCAACCCTCAATGCCTTCACCTTGGTCGATGAGGACGTGGCCCTTCGCTGCGCCCAAAGCAGTGAAGCCAAATGGCGCGCACATCGGCAATCGGGCGGTCAAGGCCATGACGTGGGTGCTTTGGAAGGGGTGCCTGTTTCCATCAAAGATCTGATCCTGACAAAGGGATGGCCCACCTTGAGAGGCAGTCGAACCATTGACCCGAAACAAGTTTGGGATGTCGATGCCCCGGTCACCGCACGCTTGAAAGAAGCGGGTGCCGTCTTGTTTGCCAAAACCACCACGCCCGAGTTTGGTTGCAAAGGTGAAACCAACTCGCCGGCCACGGGGTACACGCGCAATCCTTGGCACCTGGACAAAACGCCGGGTGGCTCTTCAGGCGGCACCGCTGCCGCTGTGGCAGCGGGACTTGGGCCCTTGGGTGTGGGCACGGATGGTGCGGGCAGTGTGCGAATACCTGCTGCGTTTTGCGGCAATTTTGGTTTGAAGCCCAGCTTTGGCCGCGTGCCTGCTTATCCTTTGTCACCCTTCGGCTCGGTGGCCCATTTAGGCCCCCACAGCATGAATGTGCAAGATGCCGCCCTGATGATGAATGTCATGAAGCAAGCTGACGCCAGAGATTGGACGTCACTGCCTGCTGACAACACCGACTACTTGCACAGACTGAACGAAGGCGTACGCGGCCTGCGCATCGCGTATTCGCCAACCTTGGGGTATGCACGCCATGTTCATCCCGAAGTGGCGGCTGCCGTGGACAACGCCGTCAAAGTGCTTGAACAATTGGGGGCCCATGTTGAGCAAGTGGATCCTGGCATCGAGGACCCCTTAGAGATCACCACGGGCTTGTGGTTTTTAGGTGCGCTGACGGTGTGGAAAAGCTTGAGCCTCGCACAACAGGACGTGACAGATCCTGATTTCAAAGCGCAAGCTTTGTTGGGCGAGAAGTTCAGCGCACTGGACATTCAGCAATTGAATTTGAGACGTGGTGCCTTGGGCTCGCACATGCGCCAATTCATGCAGCCCTATGACCTGTTGGTCACGCCAGCAGTGGCCGTGCCAGCGTTTGACATTCGTGCTCCAGGTCAACAAAGCATGACGCCTGAGGCCATGCTGGGTTGGACACCGTTCAGTTACCCATTCAATTTGACACAGCAACCCGCATCGACCATACCGTGTGGTTTGACCCAGGAGGGCTTGCCCATCGGTGTGCAATTCGTGGGCCGGATGTTTGACGATGCCATGGTCTTGCGTGCTTCGCGCGCTTACGAATCGGTCTGCCCCATTCTCAGGCCAAAGATTTAAACAGCCTTGAAGTGGGCAGGTTGAAAAAATCATTATCATCGCCCCTATGACTTTTTTGGCCATCGACGTCGGCAACACCCGCTTGAAGTGGGCGCTTTACGATCGTCCACATACCCAAGCCCATGTGCTGGCGCAGGGTGCGGAGTTTCTCGAAAACATTGAAACCTTGGCCGAGGGTCCCTGGGCCAGCTTGCCTGTGCCAGATCACATGTTGGGTTGCGTGGTGGCCGGTGATGCCGTCAAGCGCCGAGTTCAAGAACAGATGGAGTTGTGGGAAGTGGCGCCACAGTGGGTGGTGTCGTCCACTGAAGAAGCGGGTGTGATCAATGGCTATGACCATCCCACCCGTTTAGGCTCAGACCGATGGGTGGCCATGATTGGTGCCAGACATCGCATGATGCTCAAAGGGGAGGTCAAGCCTTTGGTGGTGGTCATGGTGGGCACAGCGGTCACGGTGGAAGCCTTGGACCAACACGGTCAATTTTTAGGCGGTTTGATTTTGCCTGGGCACGGCATCATGCTGCGTGCATTGGAATCGGGCACGGCCGGTTTGCATGTGCCCACCGGTGAAGTGCGGCCTTTTCCCACCAACACCAGCGATGCCCTCACCAGCGGTGGCACCTATGCCATTGCCGGGGCTTGCGAGCGCATGGTTCAACATCTGCGAGACCACACGGGCATGGAGCCCGCTTGTGTGATGACCGGTGGTGCTGGCTGGAAAATGGCCCCCAGCATGGCCATTCAATTTGAGCTGGTCGACAGCCTGATTTTT
Organism: Betaproteobacteria bacterium; assembly: GCA_009928125.1. Taxonomy (GTDB): domain Bacteria; phylum Pseudomonadota; class Gammaproteobacteria; order Burkholderiales; family Burkholderiaceae_C; genus Limnohabitans_A. The sequence continues at coordinate 4,909 of RFVJ01000051.1, read as the reverse complement.
GACGGCTTGTTGAAGCTGGCGCAATCGCGCTTCAGTTAACTTCGTAAGCTTGCGTCAATTGCATCAAGTGCGCACGTTCGTCGGCGTGCTCTAAATAGGGCGCCAACAACAACAGCACATGGCGTGCACCGCGCGCCAATGCCTCGCCTGCGCTTTCGGGCTCCATGGCATGGCGCGGATTGCGCACATACTCATAACTGAGCCAATAGGTCACCACCACCGACATGCTGGCCGACAGGGTGGTGAAGGTGGTGGGCTCATTTTGAATGTGGCCTTGACGCGCCAAGGCCATCAGCAGGTGGTTCAATGAAGCGGTTTGTGCTTCGAGGATGTTTTTGAAATGCGTTTCGAGGTGGCGATTTTTAGACAACAAATCGTTGAGGTCGCGGTACAAAAAACGGTGATCCCAAATGTGCTCAAACAAAGAGTGCAAGAAGAACCAAGCGTCTTCCACATCTTTCACGTCTTGGCTGGCATCGAGCAACTTCAAGATGCGATCTTTGTAGTTGTCAAACAAATGGCTGACCAACTGGTCTTTGGCGGGAAAGTGGTAATACAAATTGCCCGGACTGATGTTCAATTCAGAGGAAATGAGCGTGGTTGACACATTGGGCTCGCCATAGCGGTTGAACAAGTCCAATGCCACGGTGGCGATGCGCTCAGCGGTGCGTCGAGGTGCTTTTTTGGCCATGCCGTGCAAAGTGTCGTTGTGGGGTGCGCAGTGTTGTGCTTACTTGCGGCCTTGGGCGACCGTGGATTTGGCGCTGGGTCGTTTGCGTGGTGCCGCTTTGTGGGTGCGCGTTGAAGCCACTTTGAGCGCGGCCTCCAATGCAGCCACGCGGTCTTGCAGGTCGGCCACTTCTTGGGCCGTGGGCAAGCCTAAGCTTTTCAAGGCCCGGGCCACGCGGTCTTCAAACAGGTGCTCTAAACGGTCAACCCTCATGCCCGCGGGTGGCACGAGTGGGTTGTTGAGGCCCGAGGTCATGCCTTGGGCCAATTGGTTGAAGTGCGCAGTGGCTTCGTGCAGTTTTTCTTGGGCGACGGCTTGGGCTTGGGCCATGGCGCCCAGTCCCGCCAACCACATGTCTTTGGAGCTTGTGTGGTGCAAGGGGTTGGTGTGAGCGGATTGGGCTTGTGCAGACTGGGTGGCAGACTTTTTGCCTGTCTTGCTGGATGCTTTGGTGGCCATGAAAACTCCGTACTTCTGGGATGGGTTTGGCAAAACATCACTTTAACCGCAGTGGCAAGGCCTGCCAAGGCTTCTAGAATAGAGTTTTGGAAAGAAAAACATGTCTGTTCTGATTACCGGCGGCGCGGGCTTCATTGGTGCCAACTTTGTACTGGACTGGGTGGCCCACACCGATGAAAAAATCATCAACCTCGACAAGTTGACCTACGCGGGCAACATGGCGTCGTTGGCGTCCTTGCAGAACAATCCCCAACATGTCTTTGTGCAAGGTGACATTGGCGATGACCAGCTGGTGCCCAAACTGCTGGCTGAACATCAGCCACGTGCGGTGCTGAACTTTGCTGCTGAAAGTCATGTGGACCGTTCCATCCATGGTCCTGGCGATTTCATTGAAACCAACATTGTGGGCACCTTCCGTTTGCTGGAGTCCGTGCGCGGTTATTGGCAAGCTTTGGCGCCCGACGCACAGCAGCAGTTTCGGTTTTTGCATGTGTCCACCGACGAGGTGTATGGCAGCTTAAGCCCACAAGACCCTGCGTTCAGCGAAACCAACAAGTACGAACCCAATAGCCCTTACAGCGCCAGCAAGGCCGCCAGCGATCACTTGGTGCGCGCATGGCACCACACGTATGGTTTGCCTGTGCTCACCACCAACTGCAGCAACAACTACGGGCCTTTGCACTTTCCCGAAAAACTCATTCCTTTGATGATTGTGAATGCCTTGGCTGGCAAGCCCTTGCCTGTCTACGGCGACGGCATGCAAGTGCGCGACTGGCTGTATGTCAAAGACCATTGCAGCGCCATTCGCCGCGTTTTAGAAGGCGGTCAACTGGGCGAAACCTACAACGTGGGCGGCTGGAATGAGAAGCCCAACATTGAAATTGTGAACACAGTGTGCGCGCTGTTGGATGAGATGCGCCCGCGCGCGGATGGTCAGTCGTATGCAACGCAAATCACGTATGTGAAAGACCGACCTGGTCACGACCGCCGCTATGCCATCGATGCGCGCAAACTCGAAAAAGAGTTGGGCTGGCGACCTGCAGAGACTTTTGAAACGGGCATTCGCAAAACGGTGGCTTGGTATTTGGACAACGCCGAGTGGGTGGCCAACGTGCAAAGTGGGGCCTACCGCGAGTGGGTCACGAAGCAATACCAAGCCTAAGTCGCGCATGAAAATTTTATTGCTCGGCAAAAATGGCCAATTGGGTTGGGAGCTGCAGCGCAGCCTGGCCCCTTTGGGCGAGTTGTTGGCGCTAGACCGACACAGCACCACGTACTGCGGTGACTTGACCCGTTTGGAAGGCTTGGCAGACACCGTGCGTTTGTTCAAGCCCAACGTGGTGGTGAACGCCGCCGCCTATACCGCGGTCGACAAAGCCGAGTCCGATTCAGAAACGGCTCACTTGGTCAATGCCTTGGCGCCAGAAGTGCTGTCTCGCGCCTGCGCAGCCATTGACGCAAGGCTCATTCACTATTCAACCGACTATGTCTTTGATGGCAGTGGCCAAACGCCTTGGGGCGAGACCGATGCCACGGGGCCGCTCAACGCCTATGGCCGCAGCAAGTTGGCCGGTGAACAGGGCATTGCCAAGCAAGGTGCCTCGCATGTGATCTTCAGAACCAGTTGGGTCTATGGCACGGAAGGGGGCAATTTTGCCAAGACCATGCTGCGCTTGGCCCAAGAACGCGAAAAGATGACGGTCATCAACGACCAGTTTGGCGCACCGACAGGCGCTGCCTTGTTGGCCGATGTCACTGCGCTGACTTTGCAAGCGCAACAGCCTCTCTCTGGCATTTATCACTTGGCTGCTGCGGGCGTCACCACTTGGTTTGACTATGCCAACCATGTGCTGGCCAAAGCCAAGCAGTTGAAGCCTCATTTGAAACTTGCCGTCAAAGAAGTGTTGCCCGTGCCCACTTCGGAATTTCCCACGCCAGCGCAACGGCCGTTGAACTCCCGCCTCCATTGCGGCCGTTTGGAGCAGGCCCTTCAATTGCAGCTCCCCCCTTGGCAAACAGGCGTTGACCAGCTCTTGGCAAAAATTTTGTAATTTGATGGTTTGGGTGGGACACAAGGGCCTCAAAAGTGTTCACAATACGGCTCTGACAGACCCTTATCACATGAGCAAGTACTGACTTGCATGTTTTTCATTCAAAGAACCATCATGACTGACAACGATTCCTTGGCCCACATTGCACCCCGTGACAAAGCAGAGATCTTGGCGCAGGCCTTGCCCTACATTCGCAAGTTTCATGGCAAGACCTTGGTCATCAAATACGGTGGCAATGCCATGACCGATCCTGCATTGCAAGCCGACTTTGCAGAAGACGTGGTCCTCTTGAAGCTGGTGGGCATGAACCCCGTGGTGGTTCACGGAGGTGGCCCGCAAATCGAAACGGCTTTGAACCGCTTGGGCAAAAAAGGCGAGTTCATCCAAGGCATGCGCGTGACCGATGCCGAAACCATGGAAGTGGTCGAGTGGGTCTTGGCGGGTGAAGTTCAGCAAGACATCGTGGGGTTGATCAACCAAGCGGGCGGCAAGGCGGTGGGCTTGACGGGCCGCGACGGCGGCATGATTCGCGCCAAGAAACTCAAAATGGTCGATAACAACGACCCTCACAAAGAATACGATGTGGGCCAAGTGGGCGACATTGAATCGATCGATCCCAGCGTGGTGCGAGCGCTACAAGACGATGCGTTCATTCCTGTCATCAGCCCCATTGGCTTTGGCGAAAACAACGAGAGTTACAACATCAATGCCGACGTGGTGGCGGGCAAACTGGCCAGTGTGCTGCGCGCTGAAAAGTTGGTCTTGCTGACCAACACACCGGGTGTGCTGGACAAAGCCGGCAACTTGTTGACTGACTTGAGCGCTCGCCGAATTGACGAGTTGTTTGCCGATGGCACCATCAGTGGTGGCATGTTGCCCAAAATCAGCGGCGCCTTGGATGCCGCCAAGAGCGGTGTGAACGCCGTGCACATCATCGATGGCCGTGTGCCACACGCCATGTTGTTAGAAATTCTGACCGACCAAGCGTTCGGCACCATGATTCGCAGCCACTGAGGAACCTGCCATGACCACAGAGACAACTTCTGACAACCTGCCCGAGAACGAAGAGGCTGGCGCGGCGACCCCACGCAAGCGCCCCAAGCCGGGTGAGCGTCGTTTGCAAATTTTGCAAACCTTGGCCGGCATGTTGGAACAGCCCGGTGCAGAGCGCATCACCACAGCAGCCTTGTCAGCCAAGTTGGGTGTGAGTGAGGCGGCTTTGTACCGGCACTTCGCCAGCAAAGCGCAGATGTTTATTTTGCAATTTGCAGAAAAGAACCCTGGCATGGCGCGCGTCATGACGGGCGATGCACTGGTGTTTGAAAACGAGCGTTTGCAAGAGCGCATGAACTTGCTGTTCGATAAATTGGAAAGCACCTTCAAACAGGCACTGCGCGATGGCGGCATTCAAAGCGACACCCCCACCGTGGATGCGCAAGTGACGGCTTCTTTGTTGGTGGCTTTCATGATGGGCCGCATGCAACGCTTTGCTCGCTCGGGCTTTAAGCGTTTGCCTTCAGAGAATTTGCAGGCTTCGTTGGCAAGGGTGCTTTGAGTAGAAGGTTCTGGGCGGTTTCAGAGGAAGTTGTTGACTATTTTTAAAATGCACTAAATAATGTGCTTTTTAAAGTGCTAATTCAATGTCCGTCACCCAAACCATTTATGCCCG